>NZ_JARESV010000034.1:0-82214 GCF_046026985.1 Paraburkholderia sp. RL18-101-BIB-B | reverse complement strand
CCCTGGGCGGTTTACGCCAAACCTTTTTTTCCCCGGGGGGGGGGGGGGGGGGCGCCGCGCCGGCCCCCCACGACGTTTCTCACGGTCCCTCAAGGAGATGCCATGTCGGAACGATCGATGACGATCAACCTTACGAACTGGGCTGCCGGCCTGACGCTCGAGTTCGGCAGCGCGGCCGCCAGCGACGGGCCTGTGCCGCAAGCACAGCCGGGCGCGATCGGCTATGGACAAAAGATGGTGGCCAGCGCGCTCAACCGCTCGGGCGGCTGCACCGGCCGCTTCAGCCTGACGGCCAGCGCCGTGAATTTCGGCGTGTCGTACAACCATCCGTCTGGAGCGGGTTCGACGACGGTGAGCGTGGATGCGTCGACCGGTTATATCGCGGGCGCCAATGCAACGACGTTTCCAGGGCACGACTCGGTGGCTTATCTGAATCTATATCGGGCGGTCAACGCCAACGATCGTGCGTGGGTCGTGCCGCTGGGTCTGCTCGATACACCGGCGCGCAATAACAGCCAGGATTTCGTCAACAGCATGTTTGGCGAAGGCACACGCGATGCGGCCGTCGTCACCACGGCGTACGGCAACGGTGCGCCGAACGGCTATATCGAGCCGGCGGATTTCACCGGCGGCCAGATGGCGGGCTTCGCCGCGCAATGGGCACAACAGTGGCTCGAGCGCGGCAGCATGTCAGGAAACAACGCGGCTTGTCCGCCGCAGGACGCGGCGCTGATCGGATTGCTCGCGCGTTACATGAGCGGCGCGGCGAGCAACGGACCGCTGACCATGTGGGTGCCGCAAATCACCTGGCAGGCGGGCACCAATCCGTCCGTGTTCGCTATCAGCGGCTATCGTGCGTTTCCATTCGGCGACGGTGCGAAGTGGAACGCCGCGAGCGTGACAGCGTTCACCAGCTTGCTGGCGGCGGGCGCGCATTTCGTCGCCGTCAGTGCGAAGGACGATCTGCCGGCGGGCGTTGCCATGAGCGCTTTCGATCAGTTCTTCACTTCGGCTGGCCTGCCGACGCGGCACGACATGGGCAACTCGCACTATGCGAGCGTCACCAATATCACCGGCACGTACTATCTGGATGTCAGCGGCAGCTTTGCGCCGGAAAACTGCGCGTTGATCCTGGCGTTTCTCGCCGGACGCACGGTCAACGATCCGTACGCCAGCGCAGGCAGCTACAACACGTTTATCCAGCTCGAAGGATGGCAGGCTGGTTCGCAACGCCATAACATCGACTACGACACGTACAAGCAAACCCTGTGGAATATTTCGACGTTCGGTGCGTGTCCGTACAGCGAGAAGCGTGCGACGACGATTTTTCTGGCGCCTTCAGGCTGGACGCCACAGCTCTATCAGACGACTCGCATGATGCCTTACGTCGGCGCCTATGCGGTTTCGCAGGGCACCCCGCAGGCGTGGCTGAACACCGCGGTCGTGCGGATTCCTGCCGATGCGCCAGTGCTTCCCTCGCGGTACATAACCGGTTAGCAGAGGTTGTGAGGCTCTCTGAAATGGGTCGATTGTCTGGACCAACTCGCCGCAACCCGACCTCTCGCGTGACGAGGTCGCAGTGACGGCTGCGTCAAGGTGAGCGTATCCGGCTGACTGTGGCGACGAGCCCTAAGGTGCCTCAGTCTTCAATGGGCACGTTGTAGAGCGTCTCGCAAGCGGGGCAGAGCATCGGCTGGATCGCGGGTTGCGCGGCGAGCAGGGTTAGCGCATGGTCTTCTCCGCGCAGGTAGCAGACCGGGCACGGGAAACCCTCATGAGATTTCAACTGGTGCCAGCGATCGATGAAGCGCGCGATTTCCGCCGACGATGCGTCGATCGATTCGAGATGGTCGAGCAGTACATGGAATAGGGGCGCGTTCTGCATTGATGTTCTCGTGGCGTCTGCGGTGAGACTAACTCGAAACGGGGTTTGAATCCTGGCGCTGATTCGGTTTTTTTCGAGCAGCGGCGCGCGAACTTGCGCGTCGCCTGTCGTGGCTCGCCTCGGCGCAAACCGACCGGATAATTGACGCGAAGGCTCGCGCGGCCGGGGAACGACTTTCCTCGGTCCGCCACATCAGGCCCGGCGCGCGCGTCGGCGTGGGGCTCTCGACCGGAATCATTCGCACGTCTTCACGCCTCGTTGCATGTTCAGAAACGATTGCCGCAATGTCCGTCGAGCTTACCAGTTCCATCATCGGTGCAATGGCGTTCATTTCGGCAACGACAACGGGCGTAGCGTTCGCCATGCGGAAGCATTCGTCAAGAAGTGCACGCGTTGCGAACGAGCGGGGCAGAAGCACGATCTTCTGCAGATGCAGTTCGGACATTCGAACAAAGCGTCGTTTAGAGAACGGATGAGTCAGGCCGACGGCCAGCATCATCTCTTCTGTGTACAACGCCTCGAATCGCAGGCCGGAGGCATTCTGCGGTTTGTAAGTCACGCCGATGTCGAGACCGCCGCGCGCGAGCGATTCTGCGATGTCGTCACCCGACATTTCCATCACTTCGACGCGCACGGAGGGGTGGCGCGCTACGAAGACCGATATGCATCGCGGAATGATGCGCATATTGAAGGTGTGCGTCGTGCCAATTCGCACCACGCCGCTCATCTCTTCAGCGGCCATTCGAACGGACCACAGGCCTTCGTCGACTTCGCGAAGGGCGTTGCGCGCTCTTTCAAGGAACGCCTCGCCTGTCTGGGTCATCGTCACCTTTCGACTTTCCCGCTCGAAGAGGCGGCTGCCCAGTTCGTCTTCGAGCTGCTTTATCTGATGGGAGAGGGTGGATTGCGTGACATGCACCTTCTCGGCCGCTAGCGTGAAATTCAGCTGTTCGGCGAGCGCGACGAAGTAGCGGAGATGGCGGAGTTCCATATGGGCTGGCGAAAGAGGTTGTCCTGCACGCTCAACTATCGATGGCATCGATTATGAGCTAGTGAAAAATACCATTTCTGTCGATGCTTTGCCAGTCGTAAACTGCTCCACATTGAAGCGATGAAAGGAGACTTCGTCGCGAGCGGACACCGACAAAACGGACATCAAGATGAAAATCGGCAAGGAAACGATTCCCCGGACTGCGATCTCGACATCCAACTCTCAAACGATTGTCGTGCGCGGGCGCGACCTTTCGGAAGAGCTCATTGGAAAGATTTCGTTCACCGACTACTTTTTCCTGCTGGTCACCGGCCGGCTCCCTTCATCGCCGGCGTCCGCTGTGTTGAATGCGACGCTCGTAGCCATCGCGGAGCATGGCCTCGTGCCCAGCGTGCAGGCAAGCCGCATGACGCTCGCCGCGGCGCCCGATGCGCTGCAGGGCGCCGTTGCCGCAGGCGTTCTGGGTTGCGGCTCCGTCATCCTCGGTGCTTCGGAGGCCTGTGGCCGGCTGCTGGATGAGGTGCGTCGGCGCGCCGAAGAGAGTGGCGACATTCCGCGCGCGGCGTCTGCGGTGGTGAGTGAGTACCGGGCTGCAGGGCGAACCATCCCGGGATACGGTCATCCTCTGCATAAGGCACGTGACCCGCGTGTCGCGGCCCTCTTCAAGGTTGCGCAACAGGCAGGCGCCAACCTCGAGTATGTTCGCATCGCCGAGGCCATTGAGGCAGTGATTCCCGAGGTGGTCGGCAAGTCGCTCATGTTGAACGTCTCCGCGGCAATCCCCGCTGTCCTGCTCGGTGTCGGTTTTCCGCTGGAAGCGCTCAAAGGCGTGCCCATTCTGGCAAGGACCGCCGGGCTCATCGGGCACCTCACTGAGGAACTGTCGCGGTCAATAGGCTTTGCGCTCTCTTACCAGGCGACCAACGGACTCGTTTACGACGGCGACGCGCCGGACGGTTTTGTCCCGGGTATTTAGAGTCGGTCTACGTCCAGGTCAGTCATCGCGTACGCAACGCACACAGCAAACTCGGAGCAGTGAATGGCAAAAGTTCTCGGAGGTCTTCGCGTCCTCGAGCAAGGAACGTTCATAACAGGGCCTGCGGCAGGCATGCTGCTTGGCGACCTGGGCGCGGACGTCGTCAAAATCGAGCACCCTGAAAACGGAGACCCGTTTCGTGCGTTCAAGGGCGGCTTGTATAGCCCTCACTACCAGACATATAACCGGAACAAGCGCAGCGTAACGCTGAACACAAAAAATGACAGCGACCTCGCTCTGTTCGACGAACTGATTCGCGAGTCGGATGTATATATCCAGAACTTCCGGCCGGGCGCGGCGGAGCGTCTCAATGCCGGGTATGAACGCCTGCGTGAGATTAACCCGCGGCTCATCTACTGCGCGATCAGTGGGTTTGGACAGACCGGACCGGCAGCGGGAAGACCGGCCTATGATTCGGTCGCCCAGGCCGCCAGCGGTTTTCTCGGTCTGCTCATCAATCCGGCAAATCCGCGAGTAGTGGGGCCCGCAATTGCGGATTCGCTCACCGGCTTCTACGCGACTTATGGCATTCTCGGCGCGCTCCATGAGCGCAGCCACACCGGCGTTGGCCGCAAGGTCGAAGTCTCCATGCTCGAGGCGATGTCGCACTTCAACCTCGACGCATTTACGCATTTCTATGCGGCGGGCGAGGTGATGGGCCCATACAGCCGACCGAGCGTCTCCCAGTCGTACGTGATGGAGTGCGCCGATGGAAAATGGCTGGCACTTCACATGTCGTCACCCGAGAAGTTCTGGGCAGGTCTTGCCAATGCAATAGAGAGGCCAGGATTACTCGAAGATCCGCGTTTTTCAAACCGGGCTGGCCGGATTGAGCATCAGGAAGAACTGATCAAAGTGCTCGGCTCGATTTTCATCTCACGCACCCGTGAAGAATGGTGCCTGCGCCTCGAGGCTAATGATGTTCCTCACGCGCCCATGTACGACACAAGCGAGGCATTGGAAGACCCACAGGCGAAACACCTCGAGTTGCTTATAGAAACCGAGCATCCGGTGATGGGGCAGTTCCGGACAGTGCGCTCGCCAGTGACTTTTGATGATGAGCGGCCGTTGGACGTCGTTGCGCCTCCAACCCTTGGCGAGCACAACGACGAGATTCTGTCTCCGGTGCGTGAGAGGCTTGAGAAGCGGGCCGGCTCCGCGAAAAAGATGCAGCAAAGTCTGTAGCTGCCGATGTTCCTCCATTGAGGACAATGGATACGTTGTTTGAATACGCGCACAAATACTATTAAGTGGAGACACGTCAATGAAAATGCCCCAGGGAACGCTTGCGGAGGAGCGGGTGGCCGGCATGCCGTCATCCGTCGACGCCGCTGCGACGGCGCCTGCGGATGTCGAGCGCACATTCGGCCGCATAGCGAAGCGAATCATCCCGTTTCTCTTTCTTTGCTATGTCCTCAACTATATCGATCGGGTCAACATCAGTTTTGCCCATCTCCAGTTCAAGACCGACATCGGGCTGACTGAAGCTGCATATGGCCTTGGTGTCGGGGTCTTCTATATCGGCTATGTGCTGTTCGAAGTGCCGAGCAACCTGCTTCTGCGCCGCATTGGACCTCGGCGAACCATCGCCCGAATCATGGTGTTGTGGGGCCTGGTATCCATTTCCATGATGCTCGTGCGTAATCCCACGCAGTTCTATGTGGCCCGCATTGCCCTGGGTGTTGCCGAGGCAGGCTTTTTCCCGGGAATCATCTATTACCTGACAACCTGGTTTCCGAACCGGTATCGTGCGCGGGTGCTTTCCGCATTCGTCCTTGGGATCGCGGTCGCGGGTATCACTGGCGGCCCGGTCTCGGGCTGGATTCTGAGCAACGCAGAAGGGTGGCAGGCGCTGCATGCGTGGCAGTGGCTGTTCCTTCTGGAGGGTATCCCGCCGGTGCTGGTTGGGGTGTGCGCCTTGTGGTATCTGCCAGATAGCCCGGAGACGACGAAATGGCTATCGGCGCATGAAAAGGCCATCGTTGTCCGCGAGCTGGAAGCCGTGCCGGGTTCGACATCCCATCAGATTTCGCACTTCGGGGCGGCCCTCAGGAACTGGCGAGTGTACGTTTGTGCCTTTGGATACTTCACCATCACATGGGCCGGAAGTGTCCTCAACTTCTGGGCGCCATCCGTGATCCGCCAGGCTGGCGTAGCCAATCCCTTCCATATCGGCCTGTTGTCCGCCGTTCCGTATTTCATCGGTGCAATCGGCATGCTGGCAGTGAGCCGGCATTCGGATGCCCGCGACGAGCGTCGCCTGCACTTCGCCTGTTGTGCTCTGGTGTCGGCCCTGGGCGCGGTGCTTCTTGGCGCAGCGCATTCGTCGTTCGGCCCTGCCATTGCCGGACTGGCGCTTGTGGCCATCGGCTATCTGACGTGTACCGCAATCTTCTGGACGATTCCGGCTACGTTCCTGTCGGGCACGGCGTCTGCCGGTTCAATCGCGCTGATTTCGAGCATCGGTCAACTGGGCAGCCTCACTGCTCCGACCGCGATTGGCTCGCTGACGGCGGTCACCCATTCGATAAGCGCCGGTTCGTATCTCGCGGCGTTCGTCCTGACGTGCGGCGCAACAGTGATCGCGGTGGCGATGCGCAATGGCGTAGCGAAATAAAAGAAGGTTCAAGGAGACCCGTATGTCGCTCATCGCGAAGTTAAAACGAGCGTTGACACTGGCCGCGTTGTGCATGGCCACCTGCCCGGCTTTTGCGCAGAGTATCGACATTGATAAGCCTCTTACCATCGCGAAGCAAGGAAGCTTCTTCGTAGGCGGCCGGGATATCACGTCAGATACCTTGTCGACGTTGCCGCAGGCGGACCCGAAAGGAACAGTCACTGTTGAGCAGATGTACGTCCAGTACCAGGTGCCTGTCCACCCGAGTTCGACATCCGTGGTCTTCATTCACGGCTGTTGTCTGACCGGTGCGGAATGGGAGACGACGCCGGATGGCCGCATGGGGTGGGCCGAGTACTTCGTTCGAAAAGGCTTCCCGACATACGTGGTGGACCAGGCTGCAAGAGGGCGGTCTGCCGCGAACGCAGCGTCCGTCGGCGCGGTCAAAACTGGCAAGCTTCCGCCCGATGCACTCCCTTCTGGTTTTTCGGTCGGCCGGGAATTCGCCTGGGCGCTCTTCAGGTTTGGTCCACGGTATCCGGAAGCGTACCCCGGCCTTCAATTCCCGCTGGAGGCACAGGATGAGTTGTGGAAACAGATGGTTCCGGACTGGGCTTACTCCATGTCGACGCCGAATCCCACGGTGCCTTCACTCGGATTGCTATCCGGGCGGCTAGGAAAGACCGTACTCATCAGCCATTCCCAGTCTGGAATCTATCCGTTCCAGGCCGTCGCAGGAGGAGCGGACGGAATCGCCGCGATCGTGGCCGTCGAGCCGACCGCTTGCCCGGCTGCAAATGTGGACGCTAGACCCTACACAAGGGTTCCGATTCTGCTTCTCTATGGCGATTTCATTGTTGAGTCACCCCCTTGGGCCGCGCACTACGCAGCTTGCAAGGCATTCGCTGCATCGGTGAATGCTGCCGGCGGGCATGTTGATGTGGTGGAGACGACGCAACTGGGCATGCACGGAAACTCACACATGCTAATGCAGGACCGAAACAATCTGAAAATCGCAGACGTTGTGACAGACTGGATTAAGCACAAGGTCCATTGAGTGGCTCTGATAGGCGGTCATCCCATGGACGAACACGTTGCTCAAACGTCAGGTTGAGGCGGGGAGCGCCGACGCGTGAACTGTCGCGTGATAGTCGTGGTTTTCGACCCGCGCGCCAGCCCAGGAAATAAAGCTCGCCAGTGTCATGCGAGCGGTGTTGAACTCGCCGCCCTCGCTTACCACTTCGCGACCTGAATGACCCGGCCCGTGATGTCCTCGACGAGACTCCGTTTGTACGCATGGGCGACGGCCTCGGCGGGAACGCCGGCAGAGCGGGCCTGGCCCATCGCGGCAAGGGTTTCGGACACCCAGCCCGGACTCACGACGTTGACCCGTGTCTTGCCCTGCAGTTCGAGTGCCGCCGACCTGCCGAACGCCTCGATCCCAGCATTCACGATACTCACGGCGGGGCTGCCTTGCATCGGATATTGGGCCAGGATGCCGCTGGTTAGTGTCAGGGATCCACCTTGCGTAACATGGCCGACGGAGCATCGGACGAGATTGACCTGACCCATCAGCTTGTTGGCCAGGCTGAACGAAAAATCTTCATCCGTCAGCGCTTCGAGCGGCGCGAATTTCGCCAAACCTGCGGCGCAAATCACGGCATCCACGGTTCCGAGTTGCCGATACATCGACACGATGGAGGCTTTGTCTGCGAGGTCGACGGACAGGTCTGAGCCCGTACGGCTGGCGCCAATGATCTGGTGTTCGGGCGAAAGCAGGCGAACGATCTCTTTGCCGAGCAGTCCGGTTGCGCCGACTATCAGTACACGCATAGGTTCTCCTATGTCTGGAAAGGTCCCGCGGCGCGGAACGACACATCACGCAAGGCGTGAGGAGACAGGACTTGAATATCGTACTACCTCTCGCGGCAACGTGAACGCTACGCGTCGTGCTGCGCCGCGGACGGGCGAAAATGGCCCGTTGACTCTCGTAGAGGAGCAGCACGCCATGTCCGCCATTTAGCACTGCGCGATACCTGGCACAGCGGACCGGGGCTTCAGCGGCACTAGTCCAATATTTTTTCGCAGTCGCTGACAATCGGGATTAGGTGTTCCATCTTCGAGCCATACGCGGTATTCGCGACATGGCGACGGCCGCAGAGGGTAGATTTCGCACCGGATGCCAGGCTTGCCGACTACCCCGCGCAGAGCGACGCAGCGTCCATAGCCGGCCTCCGTTCCCTTCATGCAGACAATGACTGGATTGACGGCAGATACGAGCTCATCCGGTACCGTGCCGCCTGGCGAACTCGCCATTTCACCCATATACATCGATACCCGGAAGTGCTGGCAACATGCTCCGCACGACAAGCACGGGTTGCTTTCGTCGTCAGCCATATCCACGAAGACACGGTTGTCGTCCTGGACATGAAGTAGTTGAACGATTTTGCTGTTGGTCATATTCGTACTGAGCCGTTTATCGTACGGCTGGTTGCCGCGGCTAGCAGCCCCCGGCTGTGCTGCGTCGCATACGGGCTTTTCATGAATGCCGAAAAAGCGCCGAAAACTATGAGAAGAGCGCTTTAAGGCGCTGCCAGAACGCAGCAAATTTGCGTGGTTCGCGAGCATGCATTGCGAGCATGGCGTCGTAGTGGGTGCGCGATTCCTGGACGTGGGGCAGTTGTGAAAGGAGAAGGCCTAGGTTCATCATATTTCTCCGAGCATTGAGCTTCTAGTAATCCAAATGGTGCGAATGAGCACAGCCGCGACTTGACGGCCGCGACATGGCGCCACGCGAACGCGCGCGAAAGCTGCATTCGCATGGGCGCTATCAAGTGTGTATGGGGAATTAGCTGCGACGTGCACCGTCTGCCGGCTGGCAAGACGGCGGCTGAAAGAAGAGCGCGCGACGTCCTGCAGGTCAGACAGCGAAACTGCCAGAAAATCGACGACATCGATTGCGCAAGCCGCCACTCCTTTATTTGATGTTCTTGAGATTCTAGGCGTGCTCCAAATGCAGCGGCAAGTAAAAAGGCTGTAAAGAAGGTCTTGCTAATTTCGAATAAAAAAACGCAATAGCAAGCGGGGTTGGCGTCGGCAGCGGCAATTTAGCTGACACTTGCACGCAATCGACGGTGACGTGCTCTGCCATGGAGCCCGACGCTATCTGGTTGCCGGTGCGGATTAGTACGCTGGTCTTGAGTGACATTGCACGTTGGCGAACTCCAACGCGGCCGCTCGCGACCGGCGCAATGGGCAACAAAAAATGCACAGCGTCGGTGCATACGAAAATGGCGCATCAAAGCGCCAATATATCGGTTGTGTCTTCCTTAAGTATTCGTATCGGGATGCCGTTAATCCCGATTAATTCTCCGAGTCGGCGAGGAGCCACGGGCTCCCCACTTCGCACGCAACTGGGATATATGAAAATGTCCATAGAGCAGGCAAAACCTCGTCAATCGTCCGAAGGGGCGGTCATCGCCGAGTTGACCCGCGAAGTGCGCAAGATATCCACGGATAAGATCGCCGATATCGACCTGATCAATCGCGAGGCGACCTATCTGGCCATCAACGCGTTGATCGAAGCCGCTCGTGCAGGAGAGGCCGGTCGCGGCTTTGCGGTCGTCGCAAACCAGGTCAAGAACGTGTCCGGCCGGATCGGGCAACTCACTGGCGAACTCGGTAAGGAATTGGCCAGCATCAGCGAACGCATGGTGACGGAGCTCGAGCGGCAACAAGGCCGGCGTCTGACCGACCTTGCGTTGAACATGATCGACGTGATCGACCGCAACCTCTACGAACGTTCATGCGACGTGCGTTGGTGGGCAACCGATGCAGCGGTTGTCGATTGCATGACGACCGGATCGGCGTCGGCTGCCGCGCATGCGGCAAAGCGGCTGTCGGTCATCCTGGATAGCTACACGGTATACCTCGACATCTGGGTGCTGGATATCGAGGGTCGTGTCGTTGCAAATGGAAGACCTTCGCTGTTTCCAGTCGTCGGCACAGTGAACGCAGCCCAGCATGACTGGTTCGCCGCGGCGCTCGCTACGCGGTCCGGCGATGAGTACGCAACCGCCAACGTTGACGTAGCCGCGGGATTGAACGGCGCGCAGGTTGCCACCTATGCGACGGCGATCCGCCAGGACGGTGCGAATAACGGAAAGGTCGTCGGCGTTCTGGCGGTGTTCTTCGATTGGGCCAAGCAGGCGTCGTCCGTCGTAAATAGCGTCCGGTTGACCAGTGGGGAACGGGAGCGCACGCGCTGCATGATCGTCGACGCATGTGGTCGAGTGATCGCCTCCTCCGCAACAGCGGGCCGCGAGAGTATGCGCTTCGACCTGCCACCGAACAGGGCTGATATCGGAACCTACCGAACGGCCGGGGGATCGCTTGTCGGGTATGCGCTGACTCCGGGTTATGAAACTTATCGCGGTATGGGCTGGTTCGGCGTCATCGAGCAACAGCCGGATCGAACACCGTAACCGTGTCATTGGCATGAACACACGCGGGTTGGGTCATCTGCAACGGTGGCATTCGCGCACGCTCCGCGGCCTGGTTCGCGAGGGACGCAGGGGCGCAGGTGACTACAGGTTTATGTAATAGCCGTGCTCCAGCGCGCTGACTATGCTCAGGGGAGGGTAGAGCAAAGCGGCCCGTCACATAGATCGAAGATCGCGACCTTCGCTCGTTGGGCGAAGATCCTTGCGGCGCCCGGGTCAGGTAAGCGCAGGCGTTACTGGCTTGCGGTTTAAGGCGTACATACCGTGCTAACGCGCTAGTCGATGGTGCGATTTGGACAGTGTTAGCAGACGAGGCACGGCACTATTCCTCACTCGCGGCACGCTGACTGCAGCGCTGCCGCTAATCGCATCGTGGCCATGAGTTGCGCGCTCGAACCGTCCGCGTCAGGTGATACGCGGCGTTTCCGGGCAACGCCACGATTCCACGTACGGCGACTTAGGGTCGCGCCAATTCAGGACGAAACGAGATGCCAAAAGCTTTTTCCGTTCCCATCACTCCGCAAGGAAAGTCCGCACTGGCGACAGTGCCTCCGTGGCACTATTCCAGCGACTGCCTCGCCATCGAATACTGGGCCGACCAGAAAGCAATCGCTGCGCTCCTGCCGCCAGGCGTCACGGTGGACGAGAAATCAGGAGGGCGCGCCTTCTTTTGGTTTCTGGACTGGCAGTTCACCGGTTCCAATGACGAAGTGACGGATCCTGCCCGGTATCAATACCGTGAGGCCTTCGTTCTGGTCGAGGCAGTCTTCGACGGGCTGCCGATCAATTACTGCCCGTACATCTTCGTCGACAACGATGCCGCCATCGCCCGCGGATGGGCGCAGGGTTTTCCCAAGAAACTCGCCAGCGTCTATCAGACCCGCAGTTTCTCCGCTCCCAGCGCGGCGGCTGCGCCGCTTGCCAAGGGAAGTCGCTTCGGCGCCAGCGTGTCCGCGCACGGAGAGCGGCTGGCAACCGCCCGTATCCAGCTCGAGGAACCTGTCGCTGACCCGACGACCGTTTTCAATCGGCCGACGACGATGCGCCGCTACTTTCCCCAACTCGCGGCCGGCAGTCAGGACAAACCACCCGTCGACGAACTGACCATGTCGCTCACGGACAATCTCGCGATCGTGGATGTCTGGACCGGATCGGCGGAACTGAAGCTTCCCGAAGTCGATGGCGAGGACATGCATCTGATCGCGCCGTTGCGCGTCGGCCGGGGTTATCGGCTGGGTATGGCGTATTCCGTGACCGACCTGCGCATTCTGAAAAACTACGTCGGTTGATCGTCTGGACGGCCCCGTGAGTTGGCAAGGAGGCAGCTTATGTGGGCCACCGTCGATGAGAATGTCCGCGAAACGTCGATAGGGGATTCGTTTCCATGCCGCTCTATACCTTGATTACTCAGGACGGCGCACTCAGCAGTGATGCCAAGGCCAAGCTCGCAATGGAGCTGACGACCCTGCATTCCGAATACGCGGGTGTGCCGAAAAATTGGGTGCATGTCGTGTTTCAGGACTATGCGCCGGGCAGCGGGTTCACCGCCGGAGAACCCGCGGCAACTGCCGCGCTGACGCTTTTGATGCGCGCCGGGCGGTCGCCTGCATACAAGCGGGAATTGCTACAGCGTCTTTGGAAACTGTTTCAGACCGCGACGGGAGCGCCCGATGACCAGCTTGTCATCGGCATTCAGGAAGTGCCGGCCAGTCAGGCGATGGAAATGGGACAGGTCATGCCGGACATCGCGAACGAATAGCGGTGCGGGCGGCGGCGTCGACTAGCGTCTGCGCTTCCTGATGAACAGAATCCCAAAGCCCGCATTGCAGCAACGTGTTGCAGCGCGTCGCATCGGCATTCTGCGCAGATCCGGCGTGCGAGACGGGGCGACCGCTCAGCATTCAGGCGCTGCGTCCCATTTTGGTTTCATTTCTTTACCCCACTTCTGCGGGTCTTGTTTGTGCATTGTCTCCATTTCCTTGGCGACATCCGGGTGTTTGTCCATGACGTGTTTCGTCATGACCTGTACCATTTCGTCCCATGATTCAGCCGATAACTTCTGCTCACATTTACCGCCGAGCTCGTTGCACGTCATGGTTTTCATTTGAAATCTCCTTGTCACTTCTTGCAGGAATATGGGTGCACGGTGACACGCCGTGGACACGCGGGCAGCAGCGTCGCCAAAGCGGGCGACGCTGCTGCCCGTGAGGTTCACATTTTCCCCGCAATTGCTGGTCCTGAGGTCATGGATCACCACCCCTTGCCACCGCCGGACTCAACAAACTTCGCCTGAAGATGCTGTATCGTGAACGCCTCCGTGTTTACACAGAGCCCACGATCACCGTAGAGACGCCTTAGATGACCCCACTCCGCCGCAATCCAGCTTTCTACCAACTCCTTACCGACAGTTACGCCCGGGTGCTTGGCCACCCTCTGGTGCCGCACGCCATGCCCGTGGTCGAAGCTGCCGAATGGCTCTACGAGAGCGCACCGTTCGCAGTGCTTGCGCACAACACCGATCCCGACCCGCTCTTTATTTACGGCAACAAAGCCGCGCAGCGCCGCTTTGAGTATAGCTGGGATGAAATTACCCGATTGCCGTCCCGGCTCTCGGCTGAAGCCCCGAATCGCGAGGAGCGACAGCAGTTCCTCGCACGCGTGCAGCGGCTTGGCTATGAGGCGGGCTACAAGGGCGTGCGCATCACCAAGTCAGGCCAGCGCTTCATGATCGAGGAAGCAACCCTGTGGCAACTTCTCGACGCGGAGGGCAAATTGCACGGCCAGGCAGTTGTCATCCCGCGCACGCGCGACATTTGATCACGCATACCGAGGGGTACCCGGTGTGTCCGCTTCGCTCCCTGCTCCAGCCATCGAAAATTTGCGATTCAGCCAGCAAATAATTGCGTTTGTTCTGTCCGTCTTCCCCCGATAACCTGCGTATATCCCCAATACCAGCGTTATCCGAGGAAAGACGAGTCATGAAGCTTCTGAAAAATACGTGGTACGCGGCCGCCTGGAGCCGTGACGTCGGGTCCGGGTTCGTCACTCGCGATCTGCTGGGCGAGCCGGTACTGCTGTATCGCAAGCACGACGGCTCGCCCGTCGCGATGATCGACCGCTGCCCGCATCGTTTTGCTCCGCTGTCGATGGGCAAGCGCGTCGGCGACGGCGTCGAGTGCGGTTATCACGGCCTGCAATTCGATTGCAGCGGCGCGTGCTCGCTGAATCCCCACGGCGACGGCCGCATTCCACCGGCCGCGCGCGTGCGCGCGTTTCCCGCCGCCGACCGGCACGGGCTGATCTGGATCTGGGCGGGCGAGCTGTCGCGCGCCGACCCGAGCCTGATTCCCGATTTCTCGCATCTGCTGTCGCCGCAACTGAAAACCGTCGGCGACCAGATGACGCAAAAAGCGCACTACGAATTGGTCGTCGACAACCTGATGGACCTCTCGCACGTCAACTATCTGCATGCGCCGTATCAGCAGGTCGACGATTTCCTCAAGGCGAAACACGACGTGGTGCAGGACGGCAGTGCGCTGGAAAGCCGCCGCACGATACCGGCCACGCGCGCGCCGCAATCGTTCCGGCCGTTTCTCGACGACCCCGACGCGCCCGTCGAATACTGGCTGAACATTCGCTGGCACGCGCCGGGATGCTGCATGCTGGAGACCGGCGTCGTGCCCGTCGGCAGGCCGCGCGAAGCGGGCCTCGTGCGTATCGGCACGCATATCGTCACGCCGATCGGCGCTGCCTCGACGCAATATCTCTACGCGAGTTCGCGCAACTATCGCCTCGACGACGCCGAGGCCGACAACGAGACGACGCGCTGGCAGCAGATGGGCTTTCACGAGCAGGACAAGCCGATGATCGAAGGCGTGCAGACACGCATGGGCGATCGCGAACTGCTGTCGATGCGGCCGATCCTGCTGGCGACCGACGCCGCCGCGATCCGCGCGCGGCGCCTGCTCGCGGCGATGATCGAAGCCGAAGCGCGCGTCGACGAACCCGCCCCGGCCGCCGTCGCCTGAGGTGCGCGCGGACCACGCTTAAAAAACAAAACAGGCGGGACGCAAAGCGCCCGCTTTACGGAGACAGACATGCAATCAACCGCTTCGCCGGGCGCCGCCGCCTCGCTGATCGACAGCCGGCCGCTCTCGGCCCGCCAGCGCCTGATTCTCGTATTGTGCGGATCAGTGATCTTTCTCGACGGGCTCGACACCCAGTCGATCAGCGTGGCCACCAAGGCCATGGTGCATGCGCTGAACGTGCCGCTGGCGAGCTTCGGCGTGGTGTTCTCGGTGCTGCAGCTCGGCGGCCTGATCGGCACCTTCGTGTTCGGCTACCTCGCCGACCGGGTCGGCCGCCGCCCGCTCGTGATCGTCGCGGCGCTGCTGATCGGCGCGCTCACGCTCGGCACGGCGTCCGTGAACAACTACACGCAACTGCTGATCGTGCGTTTTCTCGGCGGAGTGGGCCTCGGCGGCATCTTTCCATGCGTGCTCGCACTGGGCGCGGAATATGTGCACAGCCGCTCGAAAGGCCTCGCGGTCGCGCTGCTGTTCGCCAACTATTCGCTCGGCGCGGCGGTGGGCGCGATGATCAACGGCTACGTGCTGGCGCATTACGGCTGGCGCGCGGTCTATGTGGTCGGTGGCGTGCTGTCGATTGCCGCGGCGCTCGCGATCATCGCGTGGCTGCCGGAATCGCCTCATTTCCTTGCCTCGCGCGGCAAGATGGACAAGCTGCGCGCGGTGTTCCAGCGCCTCTATCCCAACGAGGCAATCGACGTCGAGCCGCTGCGCGTGAGCGCCGGGTCCGAGGCGGCACAAAAGCCCGCGCGCGGCGGCGTGCCGGTGCGGGAGATTTTCAGCGAAGGGCGCACGGGGATCACTTTGCTGCTGCTCGGCATCCTGATGCTCAGCTACGCGACCATCAAGGTGATGACGGTGTGGCTCACACCGCTTCTGCAGACTGCGGGCATTTCGGTGGTGCACACGTCGTACGTGCTCGCGAGCCTCGACATCGGCTCGATGCTCGGACTCGGTGTAGCGGGTTATGTCGTGAGCCGTTTCGGGCCGACGCGCTCGCTGTTGCCGTCGCTGCTGCTGCTCGCCGTCACCACCGTGGTGGTCGCCTGCGAAGTCACGCGTTTCGGCGTGCTGCTGCCAAGCGGCTTCGTGATTGGCTTCACAGGGGGAATCGGCCAGTCCGCGCCGCTCGCGCTGTTCGCGCTGATCTTCCCGACCCGCGTACGTTCCACCGCGCTCGGCCTCGGCGGCGCCGCCGGCCAGATCGGCAAGATCGGCTCGCCGATGCTGGTGGGCGCGGTGCTTGCCAACGGCTGGAAACCCGAGACCATTCTCTTCGCCGTCGCTCTGCTGCCGGCAATCGGCGTGCTGCTGATGCTATGCGTAACGCTGTCGCGCCGCCACGCGGTGACGAGCGTGAGCCAGAGCGCCTGACGACTTCACACTCAAAACTCATATGAAAGTAGGCATCGCACGAATCGAAGAAACCGCAGTCGGCATCCGCGCATTCGAACTCGCGCCGCTCGACGGCAAGCCGCTGCCGCCCTATACGGCGGGCGCGCACATTAGCGTGCATCTGCCGGCTGGCCTTGTGCGCCAATATTCGCTATGCGGGCGTCCGGAACAGGACGACGCTTATGTGATCGCAGTGCAGCACGCTGACGGATCGCGCGGCGGTTCGCGCGCGATGCATACGCTGCGGGTGGGCGACAGCTTGCACGTCGAAGGGCCGCGTAACGACTTTCCGCTCGCGCGCGATGCGCGGCATTCGGTGTTGCTCGCGGGCGGCATCGGCATCACGCCGCTGTTGTGCATGGCCGAGCGGCTCGCGCGGGCCGGCGGTTCGTTCGAGCTGCATTACTGCGTGCGCGAACGCGAGCGCGCGGCCTTTCTCGACCGGCTCGCCGAGCCGCTGCTGAAAGGTCGCTGCACGCTCTATGTCGACGACGCGCCGGCCAACGCGCGGCTCGACTTCGAGCGCGTCATGCGCCGTTACCGCCCGGGCTGGCATCTGTACGTGTGCGGTCCCGCCGGGTTCATGGAGCATGCGCTCTCGACCGCGAAGCAGGCGGGTTGGCCGGATCGCGAACTGCATCGCGAGTACTTCGGCGCGCCCGTTGCCGATACCGCTAGCGACCGTGCGTTCAGCGTGCGGCTCGCGCGCAGCGGGCGGGTGGTGCAGGTGGGCGCCACTCAAACGGTGGTGCAGGCGCTCGCCGCGCAAGGCGTGCAGATAGCGACGTCGTGTGAACAGGGCGTGTGCGGGACCTGTCTCACGCGCGTGCTGGGCGGGCAACCCGAGCATCGCGATCTGTATCTGACCGACGCCGAGCGCGCCTGCAACGACCAGTTCCTGCCTTGCTGCTCGCGCTCGCGATCGGACGAACTCGTGCTCGACCTGTGAGGCGCGGCATACCCGGATTGCGGCGTGCGGCGCGCGTGAGTACGATGCGTGATGCCCGTCGACGGAGCCTTTCCCTTGAGTACGCAAACGCTGCCTTCGATCAATCATCTGCGCAGCTTCCAGGTGATCGGCCACCATCTGAATCTCGTGCATGCGGCGCGCGAACTGCACCTGAGTCCATCGGCGCTGAGCTATCAACTCGGCGTGCTCGAAGACCGGCTCGGCACGCGGCTCTTCACGCGCACCGGCCGCGGCCTTGCTTTCACGGAAGCAGGGCGGCTGCTGCACGGCGAAGTCGATCAATGCCTGCAGCGGCTGTGGTCGGCATGGCAGCGCGTGGCGGCCAACGAACGCGCGGCGCCGCTGGTCGTGAATTCGCTGCCTACCTTCGCGATGCACTGGCTGCTGCCGAGACTCACGGCCGTGCAGGAACAATTCGCCAACGTGGAGATTCGCGTGTCGATCGCGCCGGTGGATCTCGAACGCGATGCGCTCGATTGCGCGATCGCATACGGCGATGGCCGCTGGCCCGGCGCGCAATGCGATTTTCTGCGCGCGGAGTCGCTGGTCGTGGTGTGCTCGCCCGCGGCGATCGCGGCCAACGGTCCGCTGTGCAGCGTCGCCGATCTCGCGCGCTTCACGCTGCTCACCGCCAAGACGCGGCCAGACGACTGGACCTTGTGGGCGGATGCCGCGCGCGATCCGCTGCCCGTCGGCGGCCGGCAATTGCTGCTCGCGTCGCGCATCATGGTGATTCAGGCCGCCTGCGAAAGCCTCGGCGTGGCCGTCGTCGATCCGGCGATGGTGCGGGCCGAGCTGTCGTCCGGGCGGCTCGTGCAGGCGCTGCCGCATACCGCGCGCGGCCAGGGCTCGTACTACCTCGTGTATCCGCTGGACGAGGAATCGCTCGCGCGCGTCGCCGCGTTTCGCACATGGCTGCTCGCCGAGATGGCGCGCGACAACGCCGCGGATATGTCCGGCTGAATACTTCGCCGCCGATCGCGCGGCTACATGCGCAACCCCGCGATGTACTTCGCGCGCGGCCGCAGCAGGAAGGCTTGCGCGCGCTGCTCCAGCACATGCGCGACCCAGCCGGCCGTGCGGCTGATGATCCAGAGCGCGGTAGCGGTGCCGTCCGGTAGCCCGAGCGCACGCGCCAGCACGACGAGTGCGATCGCCACGCCCGGATGCATCGACAGCCGTTCTTCGGCGAGCGCGAGGAATTCGAGCGTCGGGGCGGTGTCGGCCGTCGCGTTCTCCAGCGCGCGCACCTGTTCGAGAACCAGATTGGCGCGCACGTCGCCCTCCGGATACAGCGGATGGTTGAAGCCGAACAGGCTCGCGCCGACTTCGCGCACGAGTTGCAGGCGGGCGGCCGGGTCGGAGTGGGCCACGTCGCGCAACAACAGCGTTTCCACTTTCTCGGTTGCGGTGCCGGTCGAGAAGCCGACGTGCGAGCCGATCGCCGCCGCGATGCAGTTGTAGAGATCGGCATTGGTCGACGCCGCGACGCGCGCGGCGAAGGTTGCAGGCGCCAGTTCGTTGTCGGCGAGCACGGTGAGCGCGCCGTTGATCGCGAAGACCGCACCGGGCGTACAGGTGCCTCCCGCCGCGCGCAACAGATAGGCGGCGAGGCTCTCGCCGCGCTCGCGCATCACGAATGCACGCTGGTTGCTCAGAAAGCCGAGGCACCCCGCCATTGTCTGCATGATGAGGCGTGCGGCCTGCACGGCGCTGCCGTCGGAGATTTCGGCCGCGCCGCGCCCTTGCATGCCGAGCGCGAGCGGCACCATGCCGAGCAGATTGGCGATGTCGCTGCCTTCCAGCTTGCCCGCGTAGGCGCCGAACAGCGGCAGCACGGCTTGCGGCGTGTCGAGCGCGCCCCATGCGGTGACGCCGTCCTGCCAGACGCCGGTCATCAGCAACTGCGAGACGGACTCGAACGACGAGCCCGCCTTCGCCATTTCGACGGCCGAGCGGTTGCGATACAGCGGCCCTTGCGCCGTGATGTGCGTGATCGCCGACGCGAGCACCGGCTCGCCCCAGCGCATCGTCGATTCCGCCGCCGCGGCCTTCGGCATGCGTCCGCGCTTGCGGCTGCCCACGCGTTCGACGTCGGCGCGCACGTACAGGCTGCGCCGGCCGTCGTCGTGCGGCGCGGTGCCGATCATTCCACGACTTACGTACGAGTAAAGCGTGGCCGGCTTGATGTTGAGCCGCGCCAGCACTTCCTCGCGTGTCATCAGATCTTTGGTGGTCATGGAATCAATACAATCAATATAAATTCATCGCCAAAGAGTACGCGACGTCCGATTGAAAGTCCACATGGGCGCGGATAAATCAGCGATTCCGCTGCGCCTCAATGCCGCCGAGGATCCGAAACAATTTTATGTTGATTTGAAATATCAATCTTGATTGATAAATCGCCGGCGAGTAATTTTCAATCCTCGATTCCATTCCCGCGACTGTCCGTCTCCGCTTCGGACAGTCGCCTTGAGGAGACCTTCCGATGCATGACCTGAGACGCGAATTCGATCCGGCGCAAGCAAGTTTCGTCGATCAGACGGGCCAGCGCCCCCGCGACAATCACTACTGGGCGCCCGTTATCGTGAGCCGCGAGCAGATCGACGCGGAGGTGGCGCGGCTGGCCGCGTTGCCGAAGCCGCACGACGGCCGCCGTCATTCCCTGATCGTTCATCCGTCCGCGCGCGACGGTTCGCCGGGACTCGCGCCCGGCATTCAGGTGTCGTTGCAGGTGCTGCTGCCCGGCGAAACGACCGAGTCGATGCGCCACAACGCGACCGAAGTGAATTTCTGCATTCGCGGCGGCGGTTCGACGCGCGTGGCGGGCCGCACCATCGCGTTCCGTCAATACGACGTCTGGAATCATCCGGCCTTCGTGGCTTATTCGCATACGAACGACACCAGCGACATCCAGGTGCGGCTCGTCTATTCGAACATCCCATTGCTGCAGCACATGGAGGTGTACGTGCCCGAGTTCGGCGTCGAACTCGAAGTACCGACTGAAACGGTCACCGCGCATGCGAGCGACGACCCGAAGCGCCGCAATCCGTTCGGCACGTTCGCGATCGGCGACGACGGCGGTCTGCTGATGCCGTACGAAACGTTGATCAATCCGCAAGTGGTCGACTCGCGTCCGCTGCACTTTCCGTGGCAACAGGTGAAGAGCGAACTCGACAAGCTCGAGGCGCTCGGCAGCGAGTACGTCGGCCGGCGGCTGTACATGATGTACAACCCGGTCACGGGCCGCACCAACGGCATCACGCCGAACTTCTTCGCGACCATGACGATCCGGCCGCCGAAGATCGTCGACCGTCCGCATCGCCATGTGTCGTCGGCGATCAACTACTACTTTTCCGGCTCGGGCTACAGCATGGTGGCGGGCAACCGCTACGAGTGGAAAGCCGGCGACCTGATGCTGTCGGCACCGGGCTGGGCCGTGCACAACCACGCGTCGTATGACGATTACGTGTACGAGCTGACCATCCAGGACCAGCCGCTGAACATCTACATGCAATCGCTGCTGTGGCAGGAGAGCCTGAAGGAGCCGCCCGCGCTGCTCGGCACGCAGACGGGTTTTTCGACCAATCGCGCGAACTCCGCCAAGGCCGCATAAGCGGCGCCATCGACAAGGAATCCGAATCATGCGCGATATCTCATGGCTGAAGGGCTCGATCACGCCGATCGTCACGCCGTTCCGCAACCAGGCGGTCGATTACGAAACGTATGCGCGGCTCGTCGACTGGCAGATCGTCAACGGCGGGCACGGGGTGCTCGTCAACGGTACGACGGCCGAACCGAGCCTGCTGACGGTCGCCGAGCGCAACCGTCTGGTCGATGTGGCCGTCGAAGCCGCCGCGGGCCGGGTGCCGGTGCTGGCCGCGACCGGTTCGCAGTCGCATGCCGAAACCGTCGAACTGACACAGCACGCCGACAAGGCCGGTGTCGACGCGATGCTGGTGGTCACGCCGTACTATATCCGTCCGCCGCAACGCGGGCTCGTCGAGTATTACGCGGATATCGGCACGCGCACCGAGCGGCCGTTGCTGATCTATCACATCCCGGGGCGCGCCGCGGTCAGCATGGATCTGGCGACCGTCAAGGCGATCCGGGAACGCGTGCCGAACATGGCCGGTATGAAGCACGCGGTCAACGACATGGGTTTCGTCACGCACATGCTCGACGCGTTCGGGCCCGACTGGCGCGTGTTCGTCGGCCTCGAAGAGTTGAGCTATCCGATGCTCGCGGTCGGCGCGTGCGGTCTGATGAACGCGGTCGGCAATCTCGCGCCGCGCAAGGTCGCCGATCTGGTCGAAGCCGTCGAGCGTGACGACTACGCGGCCGCGCGCAAATTGCACTTCGCGCTGTTCGAGCTGAACCAGTCGGTGTTCTACGACACGAACCCGATCCCCATCAAGTACATGATGAAGCGGATGGGGCTCATTCCCGCCAACGAGCACCGCCTGCCGATGATGCCCGCCACGCGCGAACTCGAGACGCGGCTCGATGGCGTGCTCGATCGCGCCGGGCTGCTCTGAACGTGTTGCGACGACCCGAACCACAACGATCCCGGAGACAACGATGAGCGACAGGATCCCACGGTTGGAGATGGCCGAGATGCGGCCCGATCTGGCCGCCTATCTGACGCCGCGCGTCGAGCGGCTGCGCTATCTCGGCGAGCTGTTCAAGTGCGTGGGGCATGCGCCCGACGTGACCCTGCAATTCATGCATTTCACCGATGCGCTCAAACATGCATTGCCCGACCGTCTGACCGAACTCGGCGCACTGACCGTGGCGAGCTACATGGAGAATCGCTATGAGCGCCACCAGCACGAACGGCTGAGTGAAAAGCTCGGTTTTCCGCGCACGTGGATCGCCCAGGTCAACCGGCTCGATCCCGCCGCGGCGACGGAACTGAGCGACGTCGAGAAAGTCGCGCAAACCTACGCGCTCAAGGCGCTGCGTACGCGCGGGCTCGAAGCGCAAGCGGAGTTCGACACGCTCGCGCGCTTGCTGAGCCCCGCTGAAGCGATGGCCTTCGTGATGCTGATCGGCCGCTACGTCACGCATGCGCTGGCCGTCAATACGCTGGGGCTGAAGCCGCCGGTGCCTTCCATCTTCGAGGGCGAGCAATGAACGCGACGAGCACGCCAGTGTGGATTTCCGAGCAACAGATCGTTTCGCTGATGAACCTCTCCGGCGCCATCGAAGCGCTCGAAGACGGGCTCGCGCAGCAGGCGAGCGGGGCGGCGCGCAACATGGGCAAGACGCACGTCGCGTGGGGGCACAACAATCTGCACGCGATCGGCGCGGCGTATCAGCAGGCGGGGATCGTCGGCACCAAGACGTGGGCGCATACGGAGGGCGGCGCGTGTCCGCTGCTGATTCTGTTCGATAGCGGCAATGGCCAACTGCGGGCGATTCTGGAGGCGTTCGCGCTCGGCCAGATGCGTACCGGCGGCATTTCCGGCGTCGCGACGAAGTGGCTCGCGCGGCCCGATGCGCAGGTGTTCGCGCTGATCGGGACCGGCAAGCAGGCGCTCGCGCAACTCGCGGCGGTGGCCGCGGTGCGACCGCTGAAGCTGGTGCGCGTGTACAGTCCGACGCCCGCCAAGCGCCGCGCGTTTGTCGAGCAGGCGCGCGGCAGGTTCGACTTCGAAATCGTCGAAGCGGCTTCAGTGGAAGCGGCGGTCCGCGATGCGCCGATCGTCACGACCGTGACCCGCGCCACCGAAGCGTTTCTGCCGGCCGCGGCGCTGGCATACGGCACGCACGTGAATGCGGTGGGCGCGATCACGGAAGAGCGAATCGAACTCGCCGACGATGTGTTCGCCCGCTGCACGCGCGCCGTGGTCGACGACCTCGGCGCGGCAAAGCGGCTGTCAACGGAGTTCGCGCGCGCATACGGCGCGCGGGATGGCTGGAGCCAGGTGACGCCGCTTTGTGACGTGGTCGCGCAACGTCTCGCTCGCGCGGCGTCCGACGATATCACGGTGTTCAAGGCCATGGGCATGGGCGTGTCGGACCTTGCGCTCGGTCTGCGTCTGTACGCGCTCGCAAGTCAGGCGGGGCTCGGTGCGCCGCTGCCGCAGCCGCGCCGCGAGCCGCCGCGGCTGGATTGACGACGCTTCGATCCCGGCAGGATCGCGCGTGTCGTGTGTAGCGCAGTCTTGCCGGCAGTCGGATTGCTACGTCCCGGCAAGCAGATTCGGAATCCGAATTAATAAACATCAATACAATAACCCTGGAGACACAAACGTGAAGAAACGCCACGCCCTCGCGGCGTTCGCCGTGTCATGCACCGCCGTCCCGGCCGCGCATGCGCAAAGTTCGGTAACGCTCTACGGCATCGCCGACGTCGGCATCGAAGTCGTCAATCATGTGCCCGGACCCAACGGCACCTCCGGCACCGCCGTGCGCATGGAGTCCGGCAGCCTCGCCGGTTCGCGTTGGGGCTTGCGCGGGCAGGAAGACCTGGGCGGCGGACTGAAGGCCGTGTTCGACCTGGAGAATGGTTTCTCGATCAACAACGGCGCGCTCGGACAGGGTGGCCGGATGTTCGGACGCAAGGCGTACGTCGGCTTGAGCACACCGTACGGCGAGGTGACGCTCGGCCGTCAGTACAATCTTCTCTACGAACTGATGTACGTGTACGATCCGCTCAACTTCAATCCGAGCTATTCGGCGCAGGGTTACGATCCGACGCTGGTAGGCCGCGCGGACAATTCGGTGCGCTATCTGGCGAGGTTTTCGGGTGTGACGTTTGCCGCGCTGTATAGCACGGGTTTCGATTCGACGATTCCTAACGGCGCGCAAGTGCCCGGCCACTCGAAGGTCGGTCGCGAATATAGCTTTGCGCTGCAATACGCGGGTGGCCCCGCCAATGTCGGGGTCGCGTACGACCAGATGCAGGGCACCTCGATCGCCACGCAAGACGCCACGCAGATGCGCGTGGTGGGCGGCGGCTCGTACGCGTTCGGGCCGGTGAAGGCGTATGTCGGCACGCGCTGGCTCAACATCCGCAACAGCACGACGCTGCAAAGCTCGCTGCTGTACTGGCTGGGCGCCACGTGGCAGGCGAGCGCGCCGCTTACGCTATCGCTCGGCGGCTATCAGGAGCGCATTCGCGGCAGCGGGCAGAAAACATCGAGCGGCGTGCTGCTCGCCGACTATTTTCTGTCCAAGAGCACCGACCTCTACGCGGAGGTCTCGTATGTCAGCAATTCCAACGGCCTGAACATCGGCGTGCGCGCGATCGGCGACGTGACGACGGGCAGCAACCAGACCGGCGCGATGGTCGGCATCAAACACAGTTTCTGAGAGCGGAGAAGATCATGGCTCAACTTAAAGTGTCGATGCCGGCCAGCCGCATCGATGTTCGGCAGGAACTGGAGGAGGCGCGCCTCGGCCGCTTCCACATTCGTCTGGGTATCCTGATCTCGCTGATTCTGTTGTTCGACGGCTACGATCTGTACAACTCGGCGTATATCGTTCACTACGTCACCGGACCGTGGGGCCTGTCGCCGGTGCGTATCGGCGTGATGCTGTCGAGCGGGCTTGCGGGGTTCGCCGCCGGGTCGGCCGTCAGCGGGCTGCTCGGCGACCGCTTCGGGCGCCGCAAGATCCTGCTGCTCGGCTGCTGGGGCTCCGGTGTGATGAGTCTCGCGATCGCGCTGTTCGCGCACAATCTCGCGTCGTACATCGCATTGCGTGTGACGATGGGGCTGGCACTCGGCCTGCTGATGCCGCTCGCCGTCACCTACATCAACGAGATCGCGCCGACGCGCTCGTCCAACGTCTTCACGATCGTGTTCTTCTCGCTCGGGTGGGTGAGCGGATCGTCGTCGGCGGGGCTGATCGCGGCCTGGCTCACGCCGCATTACGGATGGCAGAGCCTTTACTACGTCGGCGGCATTGCGCTGGTGTTCGCGATGGCGATCCAGCTATGGCTGCCGGAGTCGCCGCGCTTTCTCGCCAATCGCGGCCGGTGGGACGAGTTGAAGCCGCTGCTCTACAGGTTGCGCCCGGAACGCGCCGCGGCGTACGACATGGGCGAGTTCGCCGCGGGCGGCACGCTTTCGCACAAGAGTCCGCTCGGTCGGTTGCTGGCCCAGGATTACCGGCTGCGTACCTTGAGTTTCTGGGCCGCCGGCGCGTTGAGCCTGTTCGCCGCTTATGGTCTGTCGGGCTGGCTGCCGACCATCATGCTCAAGCGCGGCGAGAATCTGTCTTCGAGCTTCGCCTACGGCTCGCTGTTCGCCGGCATGGCGGTGGCGGGCGGACTGATTGCCGGTTTCGCCGCCGACCGCGTCGGCGACCGCCGCAAGGTCCTTGCGCTATCGTATCTGCTTGGCGCCGCGATGGTCGCGCTGCTGGCCTGGGCGACCGACCGCACGACCACGCTGCTTGCCGTGGCCGGCGCGGGCGCCTTCGTGGTCGGCTCGCAGATGGTGCTGAACAACCTCGTCGCGTCGGCGTATCCGACCGAAATGCGCGGCACGGGCGTCGGCGTATTCCTCGGACTATCACGCGTCGGCGCGATGTTCGGACCGGCCGTGGCCGGCCTCCTGCAGCAGTGGTCGGGCGGTCCCGGCATCATGTTCGTCGCGATCGGCGCGGCCGTGCTGATGACGGCGACCCTGGTGCTGACCGTCGGTCCGTCGCAACCGCATGCGGTCGTGACCAACGCCCATTGAAATTTTCGCTTCTACGAGAACCGTTATGTCAAGACTGTCCTTAAGCCTCGCCGTCAGTGATTACGACCACGTGCGCGATCTGGTCTCCGGGCGCGTGCAGCCCGAAGGCATCGAACTGCTGCCCTCGGTCCTGAACGTCGAGGAGATTTTTTATCGCACCACGCATTTCCAGGAGTGGGACATCTCGGAGATGTCGTTCGGCAAATACTCGTCGTTGCGTTCGCAAGGCGACGACCGCCTCGTCGGCTTGCCGGTGTTTCCGTCGCGTTCGTTCCGGCAGTCGTCGCTCTACGTGCGCCGTGGCGGCGCAGTGCGACGTCCGGAGGATTTGCGCGGCAAACGCGTCGGCATTCCCGAGTGGGCGCAAACCGCGGCGATCTATTCGCGCGGCTGGATCGAACATTCGCTGGGTATTCCGCTGTCCGAGATCGAATGGGTGCAGGGTGGCGTGAACCAGGCGGGGCGTAAGGAAAAGGTCGACGTGCGAGTGCCGGAAGGCGTGTCGTATCGATCGGAACCCGGGCATTCGTTGACGTCGCTACTGCTCGACGGCAAGATCGATGCGGTCATGAGCGCGCGTCCGCCCGAGCCGGACAGCGGCCGCGCGGACGAGATCGTGCGGCTTTACCCCGAATTCATCGATGCGGAGCGCGCGTACTACGAGGCGACCCGGATCTTCCCGATCATGCATCTGATCGTGCTGCGCCGCGAGACTTTCGAAAAACACCGCTGGATTGCCGGCAATCTGCTGAAGGCCTTCGAGGAAGCGAAGCGCAACAGCCTGTACCGGCTGAGCGATATCACCTGCTCGCATTTTCCGCTGCCGTGGATGCCGTCGCGTGTCGCCGAAGCGCAAGCGTTGTTTGGCTCGGACATCTGGCCATATGGGCTCGAACCTAACCGCACGACGCTCGAAGCGTTCCTCAAGTTCGGCTACGAGCAGGGCGTGTGCCATCGGCTGCTGAAGCCGGAGGAATTGTTTCCCGCTGAAACGCTCAGTGCGGTGCGCGTATGAACACGAAGCGCGGCAGGCAGGCGAGCCGTGACAAGAACCGGTGCGGCCGATGATCACGCTGCGCAAGACGGGTAGCTTCTTCGTCGGCGGGCGGCGTGTGAGCGTGAGTGGCCGCACGCCGTATCGGGTCACGCTCTCTTCGACATCGACGCGCGACTATGATCCGAACGGCACTTACTGGATCGAGGCGGCCTACGTGCAGTACTTCCTGCAGGCCACGCCGCGCTATCCGGTGCCGCTCGTGCTGATGCATGGCGGCGGTCTGACGGGCGCGATGTGGGAAGACACGCCCGACGGCAGGCCCGGCTGGCTCCAGCGGCTGCTGGAAGAGCGCGTGTCGGTGTACGTGGTGGATAACGTCGAACGCGGACGCGCGGGCTTCTGCGCACTCGACGATGTCTGGCCCGACCAGCCGTTGTCGCGCAGCGATGAGGAGTCCGCGAAGATCTACCGCTTCGGCTACGCTGGCCACCGTTTCCCGCTCGGCGCGCTGCGCGGTCTGTCAGCGCAAACGGTGCCGCGTTGGCCTGGCACGATGGCGCTGCAACGGCAGGCGCTGATCGATGTAGTGACACGCGTTGGCCCGTGCGTGCTGCTCGGCTTTAGCCAGGGTGGCGGATTCGTATTCGACGCGGCCGATGCGGCGCGCGACCTGGTGCGCGCATGCATCGCGCTGGAACCGCACGGCGTGCCCGCGTCGTTCGATGCCGGTTTGCCGGGCACGCCGGCGCTCGTCGTGTTCGGCGACTTTATCGAAGAAGACGAAGCGTGGCGTGCCCATTCTGCTCGCGCGAGCGCCTCGATCGCTGCGTGGAATGCAGCGGGCGGACGAGGCGAACGCATTGATCTGCCGGCGCTCGGCATGCGCGGCAACACGCACATGATGATGATGGACACCAACAGCGACGACGTGTTTCGGATCGTGCTCGACTGGCTCGACGGTTGTGCGGGGATGCGGGTGCCTGGCTGATCGTGACAGGTCGTTACGCCAGGGCCGCCCGTCAACCGATCTTCATCGGCAGGAGCACCATCCGTTTGCCTTGCGACTGTAGGCGCTTCCGGATCTCGGCCGGAGTCCGATTGTGCAGCCACGCCGACAAGTTGACCCGACTGAAGGCGAGCTTGCTGGCGAAACACACACTGTTCGGAAACTCGTCCATGGTGGCTTCGGTAAGTCGCACCAGTCCGTCCATCGGACGCGTGACGAACTCGATCCGGCAATCGGCTGCAAACCCCTGATAGCGGCTCTGGGCCATATAGTACGCAAGCGATGACGACATCTCTTGCCGCAAATGCTCGATATGGTTCGTGTCTTCCCAGCTTTGCGCGTCCACTTCGCCGACTGTCAGGACGATCATGTTGTCGAACCGCCCCGGAAACATGCGCGCAACGCAAAGCAACGCGTGCATGCTTGTACCGCGATGCCGGTCGACAAGCACGATCGCAGTTGACCGGGATGGGTCCGGCCTGAGCGCCGTGTCGCCATCGCCATCGACCTCGGGCGCCGCGCCGGCAAACAGTGCGTCTTCCTTCGCCAACTGCATGGAGATTTCCCTGTAGTGACGCCTGACGAGAAAACACAGCACGATCACCACGCCTGTCACCAGCACGGTCAGCCAGCCGCCCGCAGTGAATTTTTCGACAAGCGTCACGGCGAGCACCGTGACCGTCGTCGAAAGACCGAGCACCGCCAGCGCAAAAGGCCGCAACCAGCCTCCGCGGTCGCGGCGGCCCCACCGGTAGATGCACAGGCCGAGGAACGACAGGCTGAAGGTCAGGAATACGTTGATGCTGTACAGCACCACCAGCGTCGTCACATCGCCGTGCGTCCATAGCAGGATCGCGAGATTCGCAACGCCGATGACGACGACGCCGTTCCGTCGTACCAGCCGCGTCGACAGTTGGCGGAAACAACGCGGCATCCATGAGTCCGCTGCCATGTTCGACAAGACCGTTGGTCCGTCGAGGAATCCCGCTTGCGCACCGACGAGCAGCAACCCTGCCTCTAACGCAAGCACTGCAGCCAGCAGGGCGTGGCGTGCAAGCGACGAGCCCACCCCGAGATGATCGATCACGCTGCCAAACACGACAGCGTTGAGCGTTTTGCCCTCGACCGGCCTGGCGTGCCAAAGCATGTAAAGCATGATGATGCCTCCCGCCGTGAAAGCGAGCGACGCCGCCATGGAAAACATGGTCCACTTGCCATTGCGCACGCGCGGCTCGACGATCATGTTGACGTTGTTCGACACGGCTTCAAGGCCGGTATAGGTGCCGCCTCCCAGCGAGAACGCTCGCATCAGCAACGCCGCGACCACGAGCGGGCCGAATGCATGCGACATGCCGCGCGCCTCGCCCACGGCGGCCGGCACGATAGCCGTCAGTTGACCGCTGTGGACTGCCACGCCATATACGATCAGCGCCGCATGAATCACGACGAAGCCAAGGAAAACCGGCAGCAGCACAAGGATCGACTGCTTCATGCCGCGCAAGTTAAGGCAGCTCATCAACACGATCAGGCCTAGCTCCGTGACGAGCCTGAACGCCTGGGCGGTCGCCGGCAACAGACTGAATAGGGCTTCGACACCGCTCGCAATGGACGTCGCGACGGTCAGCACATAGTCGACCAGCAGCGCCGCACCGGACACGACGCCACAGCGCGGGCCGAGCAGTTCGGTCGCGACGCGATAACCGCCGCCACCGGCGGGAAACAATTCGATGATCTGGCTGTAACCGAACGAGACGATGAAGACGGTGGCCGCCGTCGCCGCAGCGAGAAACAGAGCGAGCGGCATGTGCTGTCCGAGCGCGAGAAACGCCTCTTCGGGACCATAGCAAGCTGAGGACAGTCCATCGGCGCCGAGACCGATCAACGCGAACAACGGCGTAATCGCGATGGCCTGGCGCGTGCGCGGGTCGAGCGGATCCAGCGCCTCGCCGGCAATCAGCTTCTTTATTTTCCGGAAGGCGGTCACGGCGGACGAGTTACCGTATGAGCGTCCGGGGATAAATCACGTCTTCAAAACGGACGATTTGAACGGCGTTGTTTTTAGTCATTTCTGGATATACGGCCGCGTAAAGCAGGTTCCACCCGACAGGTACAAGGGAATCTGTCATGCTCGGTGGGAGTGCAGAGGATACTTCTGGCGAGATATATTCGTTATAAAATTTCCGCGAATAGAATTAAAACCCCGTATCTGCCCATCTGAATCCACAGCGACATCTGCCGAGCAATCGCAACGTTCTGCTGGATGAACTTTAAGCCTGCGCCGCGGGCGAATTCTGAGGTTCGAGACTTTCCCCGCCGATCCGGCACTTTCAATCAACACTAAAGCCATATAAATCAAAGGCATACGTCTGTTCGCCAACCGTCGATCATTTGGCATGGGCCTTGCGTTAGTGGATGCATAGGCGTTCAACGCCATCAAGGCGTCCGTTCAGGGCGCGATTACGGAGACGACACCCATGATTCGATTGATCGCCCTTTGCGCAAACGCGCGGCGCTAGCGCACCGCAAATCACCTTTTCCCAACCGACTTCAGCACCGACCGCCTCACGCGGCCGGCGGGAAAGATGCGTCCGTCACGGGCTCTTCAATGCTTGCCCCCGACGCTGCCAACTCTCAGTTTCATTCAAGAAGCAACTCTGAAAGGAGACGATATGCAAGTCACCGGAATGTTGTACGGCGCAAAACTGCTGAAGTTCGGCGGCTTTCCAACTGCCGAAGTGCTCGGCCCGGACGCGAGTGAAGAGCAGATCAAGGCCCTCATCGATCGCCATGGTTCCGTGTTTGTGAAGCCGATGTTCAAGGGCGGGATAGGCAAAAAGGGCAAGGCAGGACTGATCGGGCGCGCGAGCGACCTGAAGACCGCATTGAAGGAGAAGGAGCGCCTGTACTTCGCCGAACACCGGCATGGCAATCAGACGGCCAAGGCCAATGGCGTGACCTTCGAAGGCGCCGTACCGGCTCAGCACGAAGTGTATTTCTCGATCACCGATTCGACGCGTTTCAGGGCGCCGACGATGACGATCACGCATCACGGCGGCGTCGATATCGAGGAACTCGACCCCAGCATGATCGCGCACGTGCCATTCGATCCGCTAACCGGCCTGAAGGCGTTCGTCGTCGCCAACGCGCTGTCACGCCTGAATGCGCCTAAAGAGATTATTTCGCCGCTGGTCCAACACCTGCCGAAGCTCTGGGAGCTGTATCACAACTTCGGCATGACTACCCTCGAACTGAACCCGATTCGCATGCAGCCGGGTCGTGACGGCCGACTGACGCCCGTCGCCTGCGACTTCAAATGCGGCTTTGACCGCGACGACGTTCGCTGGCAGCGCCTCGACATACCCGCGCATGTGTTCTCGGTCGACTATTCCGATTTCGAATCGGAGATCAACCAGTTGCGGACCTACCAGGGCCAAAGCGACGTCTACGTGATCAACGAAAGCGGCACCATCCTCGCGCCGACATTCGGCGGCGGGGCGAATTCGCTGGTGTCGGAGATGCTCGGTGACGACGCGATCATCTCCTCGGACTTTGGTGGAAATCCGCCCTACGACAAGATGAAGGAAGTGGCTCGCATCTGCTTCAAGCACTGGCTGAAGCAGACCAACGTGCTGTTCATCATCGGCGGGAAGTCGAACAACACCGATATCTTCGAGACCTTGCGCGCCATGGCCGATGCATTGCGCGAGCACTTCAGCAAGAACGGGCCGACGCCGCTCTACGTTGTGATCGGACGTGGTGGACCGAATCTCGTGCGCGGCATGGGTGCGATGCGCGATACCTGCGATGCGCTCGGCCTGCCGTACAGCATCTTCGGATTCGATTCGGATATCAGCGAAGTGATCCAGTACGCGAAGGCAGCGGATGGATGGATGAAGGCAGGCGGCCGCGAACAGGTGGCCGCGCGGCTCAATAGTGCGCAAATCGAGCCCGCCCAGGCATGAGCCGCCACGACTCGCGTGCATAGATCAATCCGGAGGAAGACCATGTACAGGCAAGGTGCAGGAGATTTCAAATACTACGTCGGCATCAGTTCGCTCGCGCAGGCGGCCAGCCGCGAGGACCGCGTGTGCGTGCTGAACATACTCGGCGGCGAGTCGCGGCAGGTCACGCCGGTGGGCCACGTGTATTCGGGTGGCAACGTCGTTTTCGGCACATCGCCCGGGCGGCGCGGACAGGTGCTCGAGACTTCGCTTGGCGATATCCCCGTGTACAACAGTGTGCTAGAAGGGCTGCAGGACGGCCACCGTTTCAATTGCGGAGTGATCTACTTGCCGCCATCCGCCGCACGCGATGGCGTGGCCGAACTGATTCGCGTCAACCCCGAACTCAAGAAGATCTTCATCGTCACCGAGAAACTCTCTGTGCATGATTCGCGCGAAATACGGGCGATGGGGCAGCAAAACGGCATCGACATCTTTGGCGGCAACAGCCTCGGTATCGCCGATGCATGGAACCGCGTGCGCATCGGCGGTGCGCTCGGCGGCGATAGTCCCGACGAGGCGCTGAAGAAAGGTTCGATAGCGATCTTCTCCAACTCGGGCAACTTCACCACGACGATCGCCACCTACCTGCGAATGGCCGGGTGGGGGACGACCACGCTCATGTCGAGCGGCAAGGACGTCTATATCCACTTCGCGGCGCCGGAGTTCGCGTTCGCGCTCGCCAACGACGCGCGCAGCAAGGCGGCCGTCCTGTACTCGGAGCCGGGCGGCTATTACGAGCTCGAAGCGGAATTCAGCAAACCGGTGGTAGCTTGTGTGGTCGGCCGCTGGAAGCAGAAGCTCACGCGCGCCGTCGGCCATGCGGGAGCATTGGCCGGCGGCAATGACGACGCGGCGTCCAAGGAGCGCTGGTTCATGGAGAAGTTCGGCGTCGACCGGCCGTTCACACCGGACGATCCGGTATGCAGTGTAAAGGGCGCGCTGGTGACCAACATCGCCTACATCCCGGCCGCGCTGACTGCGGTAATGCGCGAAAACGGCGCGCGGCCGGATTTCGAGCCGGAAGGAAGTCTCGCGCTCAAACCGTGGTTTCGTTCGTCGAACGGCATTGCCATGCCGCCCGAGCTCGACCTGCCCGTTGTCGCAGCGCTGTCGCCGTACGACGCGCAGATCGCCACACTGAACCAGCAGGTCGGCATCGTGTTTCCGCGCCAGAACATGAAGGACGCTTCCGGCGCATCGCAGATGGACCCGGGCACGCAGGTGACGAGCCTGCATGGCGTTCCGGTGCTGCAGGCCGCGCAGTATTCACTCGAGGGCAACCTTTGTCTCGCGCTGCTGCATGAGCCGGGAGGCGTGAACGACGCCAGGCTTGTCAGAGTCGCGGTCGGAGCCGAGCTCAATCTGCTTGGCGACGCGACGCTCGCAGCGGCGCAGGCCGCACGCGACGCGGGCAACGCGCCAAACAGCGTACTCGCGGCGGCGGCGAGCATTGTCGGGCCGCGTCGCGCGGACGGCGCGCGCCGGGCCGCGCGGGCGCTGGTCGAACTCGGCACCGCGGCGGGCTTGCGTGATGCGCTTGACGAAGCTTTCGACGTCACGTCGATGCATTCCGATGCCGAGGCGCGCACGTTGCTCACGTGCGATGCGCCTGACGAAAAGGCCACGGCGATGCTCGCGGGTCTCACGAAAAGAGAGGCGCAGTCCGTGTTCATCCGCTATTTACAGAGCCTCGACGGGCATCCGAGTTCGGATGCCGTGCTGGCTGCTATCACCACGACGCTCGCGTGGGGACCGTTGATGCGTAAGCGCGTATCGCGGATAACCGTTGAAAATCTGCCATGGTGGATGCGCCTGTTTGGGACGTTGATCGGCGCGTCGGTCGATGCAAGCCAACATGAAGTGGGGCGCTTTTGCGGTATTGCGATGGACGAGATACTAGGACAACGCTCACTGACCGATGTTGCGTGCGCTGCGTTGATCGGGGGTAAGCCCGATGAAGCCGAACTCTTCGGATTCCAGACACTCGTGGGCCTGCTGCTCACTAACGGACCCGGGGCGATCTCCGCGCAGGGAGCGAAGGGCGCGGTATCGGCGGACGGTCCCGAGACGCCGGAGCGCGTGCAACTGAACAAGGCAATGGTTGGCTTTCTGACGCACGCGGGCTACGCACATGGCGGCAATGGCTTCGAGGGTGTGGCGTTCCTGCTCGAGCGCTTCGAGCAGATCGCGATGTCCGACCCCGGCGACTCGGCGCACGGTATCGACCTGAAGGCGATGGCCGCCGGATTCGCACGTGCCTATGGCGAGGAGCGGGCACAGCGCAAGGAGGTCGGCGCACAGCAAGCGACCGCGCTGCCCTGCATCAACCATCCGGTGTTCAAGGGCAAGCCCGTCAACGTCGATCCACGTGAAGTGTTTGTACGTCAGTGCTTCGAGGCTCGCGGCGAATACAACGTGTTCCACCACTACTATCGGGAGCTGGTGCAGGCGCTCTACGACGAGAACGTGACACGCAACGTGTTCGCGGTCAACGTCGATGCAGTGATTGCTTCGGTGCTGCTAAAGATGCTGTGGGCGCGACATCGCGCGGGCGACTTCCCCAATGAAGCACTCGAGACCGCAGCCTTCACTGTCTTCCTGTATGGCCGGATGATCGGCTGCGCCGCGGAGATCGACGACCACCTGAATCGCGGACGAAATCTCGACACTCGCACGCCTCAGGCGAATGTCCGATTCGTCGCATGAACGGGCTGAAGGCTGCCACTATCATCCACTGATCAGACAAAGACCGGGCCGCATTCGACCGCTTATTGCAATGCGGCACCGGTCTTCAACCGCGAGGAGACGCTTCGTGCACATCACTTCACACACATCACACCCGACGCCGGCGCAGCAACCCCAAATCAAGCCGCACTTCTGGCCTGAGGGCTGGTGGAAGCTGATGGAATACCGGATCGGTATTATTCCGCTGCCGGTGTACGTCATTCTGCTTGCGCTGATCGCGGGCTTCGCGATCACCGGAAAGGTGCCGGGTGAGATCTCGATGGCGATCGCCGTGCTGGCCTTTTTTGGTTTCACCTGCGCGGAGATCGGCAAGCGCCTGCCGATCGTCCGGAACATTGGAGCTGCCGCAATCTTCGCAACTTTCATCCCCTCGGCGCTGACCTACTACCATTTGCTGCCCAAGCCGATCCTCACGCTCACGACGGATTTCACGAAGTCGACCAACTTCCTCTATCTGTTCATCGCGTCGATCATCGTGGGCAGTATCCTGAGCATGGACCGCCGCGTGCTGATCCGGGGCTTCATCAAGATCTTCGTTCCGCTCGCCCTCGGCTCGGTCGCGGCAGGCATTGTCGGGACACTGGTCGGCACGGCACTTGGCCTCGGCGCACGCCATACGTTCTTCTATGTGGTGGTGCCGATCATGGCGGGCGGCATCGGCGAAGGCGCAATACCGTTGTCGATCGGCTATTCGGAAATCCTTCACCTGCCGCAGGGCGAACTGTTCGCCCAGGTGCTGCCGCCCGTAATGCTCGGCAGTCTCACCGCGATCATCTTTGCAGGGGCGCTCGACATGGTCGGAAAACGCCTTCCGCATCTCACGGGTCAGGGCCGTCTGCAAGTCGGAGAGGAAGACGAAATGGATCCGGTGCAGGAGGAAATTCGCGGACATGTCGACGTCTCCCATATCGCAGCGGCGGGAATCACCGCCATCACGCTGTACCTGCTGGGGCTGATGTGTCGCAACATGTTCGGGCTGCCGGCGCCGGTGGCCATGTTGTTTCTCGCGGTGCTGGTCAAGCTCGCCCGGGCAGTGTCGCCGCCGTTGCAGGAAGGGGCCTTTGTCGTCTACAAGTTCTTCTCGACGGCCGTTACCTATCCGTTGCTGTTCGCGATCGGCGTGGCGATGACGCCGTGGGACAAACTGATGGCGGCGTTCACGTTAGCCAACATCATCACCATCGTCGCAACAGTGGCAACGCTAATGGGGACCGGCTTTGTGGTCGGACGCATGTTGAAGATGTACCCTATCGACACGGCGATCGTGAACGCCTGTCACAGTGGGCAGGGCGGGACCGGTGACGTTGCCATCCTCACAGCCGCCAACCGCATGCAACTCATGCCGTTTGCGCAGATCGCCACCCGCATCGGCGGGGCGATTGTCGTCACGATCACGTTGATCGTGCTGGCGCACATGGGATGATCATTGCTATTGGCGACCGCCGGGACGCCGCTCTGCACGTCGGAGTCGGCGGTCATTCTGCAATCGGGCGACCGGTGGGGCGACCTTGAGCATGAGGAAAAGCGGTATTCCATTGTGGGGCTTGGTGGCGGCAGCCGCGCTTTACTTCGGCGCGGCTGCCGCCGCGGTCGAGTTCGCGTGGGACCGGTCGATCAATGCGCTGGCGGAAATCGGCACACACCGGCTCGACTTGTATGCCGCCAGCCTCAAAAGCGAACTCGGCCGGTACGAGATGATGCCCTCCATCGTCGCGCGACAGGAAAGCGTGCGTGCATTGTTGGGCGCGATGCCCGACCCGGCGGCCGGACTTCTACAAACGGTGAATACCTATCTCGACGCAGTGAATCACGAGGCCGGCAGCGTTGCCGTGGATGTGATCGACCAGCACGGCTTGGTCATTGCCGCGAGCAACTGGAATCGGCCAGAGAGCTTCGTCGGCACAAACGTGTCCTATCGACCGTATTTCCAGGACGCGCTCGCGCATGGCGCGGGTCGCTTTTTCGGCATCGGTACCAACACCGGCATGCCCGGCCTTTATTTCGCGAGCGCGGTGAGGGATGCGGGTGGGCCGATCGGTGTGACGGCAGTCAAGGTAAGCGTCGACGCGCTCGAATCCGCGTGGAGGACGCCGGGCGAAGCGTCGATGGTGATCGACGCTAATGGCGTAATTGTCATTTCGACGATTCCGGCGTGGAAGTTCACCGCGCTTAGACCGATTACCGCTGAGCAGCAGCACCGGATCCAGGCGTCGCGGCAATACGCGGGCCGCAGCGTTGAAGCGCTGCCGTATCGGCGTCTCGATGATTGGGGTACCTCGGCGTGGTTTGCACGCTTTCCCGACTGGGCTCACCCTGGCCACGAGCGGCGCTATCTGGCGATGTCGCGAACCGCGCCGCAGGCCGGCGATTCGATCCTCGTTCTGCTCGACATCGCCGGTGCGCGGCACCAGCAGCAAATCGCGCTCGCGTTCGTCACGGGGGCCTTCCTCATCGTGGGTCTTTATTGCCTCTATGCGATCCAGCGCCGTCGCGCAATTGCGGAAAAACTAAAGGCACAGGACACCTTGCGCAGCGCCAATGATCGACTGGAGATCACGGTTCGCGAGCGCACGGCGGCACTGACGCAGGCCAACGAGCGGATGCGGCAGGAGATCGTCGAGCGCACACGCGCTGAGCAGCTTCTGCGGGACTCGCAGCAGGAGGTCGTGCATGCGGGCAAGCTTGCCGTGCTCGGACAGATGGCGGCCGGTTTGACGCATGAGTTGAACCAGCCGCTCGTTGCCATCAAAACGCTTTGCGAAAATGCAGTCACGTTTTTCGAACGCAATCAACCTGCACCTGCCATCGGAAACCTGCAGCGTATTTCGCGGCTGGTCGACAGCATGGCGGTACTGACAAGTGAACTCAAGACCTTCGCCCGCAAGCCTGATTTCGAACGGGTTGCCGTGTCACTGAATGAGGCGGTGACGCATGCGGTGCTGATCTACGAAGCGCGAATTCGCGACGAACACGTGCAACTAGACGTCCTCATCCCGGCCGGCACGAAGATATGCGCGGAGCCGAGCCAGTTGCAGCAGGTGATCGTCAACCTGCTCGGCAATGCGCTCGATGCAGTCGCCGGCCAGGCCGAGCGTATTATTTCCATTGAAGCTTCCAGAAATGAGCAGCCGGGCCGCGTGCTCTTCAGCGTCAGTGACAGTGGCCCCGGCATCGCGCCAGAGGTGCTGTCGCATCTGTTCGAACCATTCGTTACCACGAAGCCGCGAGGGCACGGCCTGGGACTCGGACTCGCTATCACCTCCCGTCTTGTCAACGGCTTTGGGGCGCGAATCTTCGCCGCCAATCGACCCGACGGCGGTGCACAATTCACGATCGAATTCTCCGAGACGACGGCACAGGAGACAGCAAATGGGCGATGAGATTTGCGTTGTTGTAGTCGAGGACGATGAGAACGTTCGTCTCGGCGTCGAGCAGGCGGTTGCCCTGGCGGGATTTCCTGTGCGGGCTTATGCGGCTGCGGCTGAGGCGCTGGCGGAGGCCACGCCCGGAGCGCCCGTAGTGATCGTGTCCGACGTTCGGATGCCGGGCATCGACGGCCTGAAGTTGCTCGAACGCGTCCTCGCGGTCGATGCGCAGATCCCGGTGGTACTGATCAGCGGGCACGCGGACATCGCGACCGCGGTGGGTGCGATGCGAACGGGTGCCTATGACTTCATTGAAAAGCCTTTCTCGTCGGACCACATCGCGAGTCGAGTGGCGCGCGCTGTCGAGAAGCGCCGTCTGACGCTCGAAGTACAGGGCTTGCGCGCGGCGCTGCGAAACTGGAAAGGCATAGAAGGCCTTGTGCTCGGCAAGTCACCCGCGATCGTCGAGGTTCGTAGGAAAATCCTGCGGCTCGCGGATACATCTGTGTCAGTGCTGATTACGGGAGAAACGGGCACGGGCAAGGAACTGATCGCGCGCGGGCTGCACGATTTCGGCGGCCGCCGCGATCATCATTTCGTTGCGCTCAATTGCGGCGGTCTCCCGGAGCAGCTATTCGAAAGTGAGTTATTCGGTCATGAAGCCGGCGCGTTCACGGGTGCGATCAAGAATCGCATTGGCAAAATCGAATGGGCCAACGGCGGCACGCTCTTTCTCGATGAGATCGAAACCATGCCCATCGCACTGCAGATCAAGATGCTGCGAGTACTGCAGGAACGCCGAATTGAACGGCTGGGCGCGAACGAGGAGATCGCCGTCGATTGCCGGATCGTGGCTGCGTCGAAGGCGGATCTCGCCGAGCTTTCGACAGATGGACGTTTCCGGGCCGACTTGCTGTATCGGCTGAACGTCGCGCAGATCGAATTGCCGCCTTTGCGCGAACGTCGTGAAGACGTACCGCTGCTATTCGAGCACTTTGTACTCGCTGCCGCGGTTCGTTTCGGGCAGTCCGCTCCGATTGTGTCGGCATCGCAAGTCTCCGAGCTGATGTCGCACCAGTGGCCGGGCAATGTGCGGGAACTGCAGAACGTCGCAGACCGATTCGTGCTGGGTCTCGGCGGCGATTGTCTGTTGCCGAACGGCAGTCAGCGAATCAAAAGCGGAACGCTTGCGGAGCAACTTGCGCATTTCGAGCACATGCTGATCGAAGATATGCTGCGCCGGCACAATGGAAACATTGCTGAGGCCAGCGCGGAACTGGGAATGCCGAAAAAGACGCTGTATCACAAGGTGCGTCAATTGAAGTTTTCGGCTGGAGACGCGCAAAGCGAAGGGCTCGACGTGTGAGAGTCGGTCATACCGATGGATCATGTGCCTTTCCACGATGCGCGGGATACGGTGCCGTGCGCGACATAGTGAGTCATATCGGCCAGCACGATGACTATCACCAACGCCGCTTTCAAATGCACCCGCACAAATCGTTTTCACCACCTTCTCCGTAGTGGAGCGCGGCTCAAGACAGTCGGAGCCTGTCTTGACCCATCGTCGGATGCCCGAGCTCCGGCTTCTTGCCCACGCTGCTGCGACATGGCCAACACCGGATCGACGACCTTGGGCGCCACCGCCTTCTCGTGCAGATCCTTGATGAACGCCTCGCTTAGCGCAATGACCTTCGCGGATGCTCGCGGATCGAAAAGCGCGTGATCGAGCTCGTCATAAACAACCGCCTTGACATTCGAAAAGCGCGCCAGCTTCTTTCCGCGTTTGCCGAAATGCGCGTTGAACTGCTCCATCCCTTCGTCGCCTGAACCGTAGATGAAGAGAGTCTGCACGCCTTTGCGTTCGAGCGCATGAACGACGCTATGCGGGTCCGTAGCGGCTTCGGCCGCGCCGGCACCGTTGCCGGTCACGCCCAGCGTATGCGAACGCAGGCGCGCGATCAGGTTCGAAGCGACGGCCTGCGCGATGGGCCGGAACTTGCGCTTTCCGCTCAGGACGAGCCACCACTTGGACGGCTTGAATATCGCAGGCCCGACACGCTTCATCGAGTTGCGCTGCTCCTCCTCCAACTCCGCCATCGACATGCCTGGGGGTATGTAAAAGCGCGCGATATTGACCGCGATGACGGCCGTGAGCGTCGGCTCCACGAGCGATGCGTGCAAGGCGCTGTAGGCGCCCGAGCAGATCCCGAACGAGATGACCGTGTGATAGCCCTTGCGCTTGAGCCAGGCGGCTGCCGTCGCGACATCCTCGATGGTTGTGGATGCATGAATCGACGGAACCAGATCGAGCGGCCCTTGTGCGGTGCGCGGCGGACTGTCGCCGATGCCGCGCGCATCGATACGCATGGATGCGATGCCGCGCCGAGCCATTTCACGCGCGATGCGAACCGACAGCCGGCTATCGCCGTGATGCACGCTGCCGGCGGTATTGGTGATCAGCATGACGGGCCCGAACGCGAGCCTGCCGCGCGGTTCGCACAGGATGCCGAACAGGCCGTTGGCGCCGAAGATGACCGGGTGCTCGCGGGCTTCGGGCGTTTCGATGATCGCTTCGTCGTCGAGTGATACGCTCGGCCGTGCGCCTTTATTCCCCGACCTTTGGACGCGCGTGCCCGGGGCGCCGTCCACGATCCACTGCACGGCCCGGTCAAACGAGCGAGCCGGCACGACCGACGACTTCGTCTCATCCACATATTCGAAGTAGCCTTCCAGCATGCTCGTTTCGACCTCGACGCCGCGTCCGCGCAGCGTCGAACACAGTGCGGCGCTAGCGCGGAAACGTGCATCGAGCACGAGAACGCGTGCGGGTAACGAAGCGTGTTCGTCCATTGACTTCGAGAGATCGAGCGCTTCCAGTTCACCGCAAAGCCGGTCGCTGTAAACCTGTCCGAGCACGTTAAACGGCCTGTCGCGCTGCGCGGCACGCAAGGGCGGGACGAGATTGTCGAGCCAGACCTTGCGCACTGCCGCCAGTTCGCGCAGATAGGCGTGCCCGCGTGTGACAGGCGCGAGCAACACGAGCGAGTCGGCCGCGCATCGACGCGACGCCAATGCTGCCACGGCCGCACCGAAACGCAAACCGCAGAGCGTCACGCTCGTCACACCGGTTTGTTCCTTGAGCCGCTCGACGGCCGCTACGGTATCGGACACGAAGGCATCGAGGTGATGGGCATTGCCGTCGACGCCTACGGAGTCTCCCGTTGCCAGATAGTCGAAGCGCAGCACGGGAATGCCGTACGCGGACAGCTCTTCGGCGAGGTAACGGATGCCCTTGTGGCACCACGGCTCTTCATGGCCAAAAGGACTGCAGATCACCACGCCATGTGTGCCATGCCCAGGATGAAGCCATCCAAATCGTCCACCGAATGCGATCGGCCTCATGGGTTACCTCGACCGGCTTGGTTATCGTCGCCTGTTATGGCCGGGTGGCAAAGAGCGGATGTTGCAGCCTCTTTTGCAACTTCGCCGCGCAATGTTCTTGTCTCGTAGCGCATGAGTGTCGAACCTCTTTTTTGTTTTGAGCATTTCGATCGATTGGATCGCTCTTTAGAAATGAGTTCGGTGCGCTAAACAACACTGCAGAAGCAGGGAACGAAGTTGACCTGGACACAGGGCATTGATGAGATCGCGCTGCAAGCAGTTGCCACCGTGTGGCGCTAAAGCTCCACGGTGGATGGAAAGGTTGTATTTTCAACGAGTGCTCGGGGACGCGGCCGAGGACTACGCATATCTCTTTCGAAGAGTCGATTGAGGCTTTACCCGTAACCCGCGCGCTTTATCGTGATGCCACTCGGGACTGTGGGAGTTCGCACATAGCATTGTTGCCCGGCGCAGTAATCTGTATGCGAGGGAGCGGAGCTCATCGTCAAGTACGGGGCATTGTTGGAATGCGACTGTTCGCCGGTGCCAGCCGGACGACAGATAAATACGCTATGACGCGTTGTTCCAATACGGGTGCGCGGACGAATCGCGAGAACTTCTTCAGGGGAGGCGTGCGCATGTACGCGCGCGAACCTTTGTTTCACAACATATCGGAGCGAGTCGCTCAGACACGCATGTCGCGCTTTGGCGCGGCGCTTGAGGTCTTCACACCGGCGAGCGTTTTGCGCGCTTCTTCCCAAGCTCGAGTTGAATTACGCGCAAAGCCTCCTCGGTCGGGAGATCGCGCCGGAGGAGTCGTCGGCGTTGACCGCTATAGCGGCTCGTCGCCGATGAGCGCGCGACCGTTTCGGCATGAGTTCGGAATATCTGAGCATGAGCGAGGACGCGGGAGTCGAACCCGGCGAACAGTTCGCACTCGATGCGCTGTGCTCACACATCAAGCGGCCGCAGTTCCAATCGATTTCCGGCTGCATTCGTGCCGGACGTGATCGCCGATCTTCCCCCGGCTGGGCCTGATGGTGAAGAACGTCGACGGCGCACATACCTGTCTCGTCGTCGAACCTCGCGACGGTCGCGAATATGCTCGCGCGCAGACTGATCGGCGCTTGCCGAGAATTGCGAGAGCAGTGTGAGTCGCCGCGCTTCCCATGCGCCTGGAACCCAGGAGTTTCAGGCGCAATCTCTCTTCAATTATTTTCTTTCAACCAAATTACTCATACGGTTAAAATCAGATTTAACTGACACAATGCGTGTACTCGATTATTCTTCATACGTTTAAAATCAACATCCAAAATCATCGGTATTGACATCCATACAAATGGGGATGTTCAGGAAATTTGTTCCGTGTTTGGTAAAAAGTATGATGATATGACGTACATGTTGTAACAAGTGTGACGTAGAACTGACTTTGGTAATCTGATACGATTGTTAAAAGACGGTAATATTTTACCGTCTAGCTATTCTTCTGCTCTCATCGGCGCTTTGCGTCATCGAAATGCAGGTCTGGCGATACCTTCCGGAAGACCCTGCTTTACCAATCCTGAAGTTCTCTTTGCTTTAAGCGGAGATTTCTTCGGGAATTCGCTCGCACCTTCGCGTATTCGCATCGCCGAATACGCGGGGCAGTGCGTATGTAAGCGTTCGGGCTTTTTGCGCCCGTTATCTCGCTTAATTTCCCTTTAAACGCCTGTGCGGTCGAGGTCGTCTGCTTGGGTTTTGGCTTTTCGATCGCGCCGGCATAGTTGGAACGACTTGAATGATTAAGAATACACCAGCTGCAACACTCTCAGTTTCTGACACTCAACTCGCGGTCCGTCGTAAATTTCTGACATCGTTATTGGCCGGCAGCGGTGCACTTGTGCTCGCCGCATGCGGCGGCGGCAGCGATCCCGCCAATGTCGACGCGGTAGCGAACAGAGGCCGGCACGGCGGCGGTGCCTCGAATCCGCGCGGCGCCAGTTCCCCGAGCGGCGCCAGTTCCCCGGCCGGCGCGAGCACGCCGGCTGCGCCGAGCACGCCAGCGAGCACGCCGTCAAACACCGATGGCGTTCTTCTCGACACGTCTTTCGGCGTAAAGGGCGATGGAACGACCAACGATCGCGCCGCGCTTCAGCGCGCAATCGACGGCTCCATCGGGCAGATTCTGCTGATTACCGGAAAGAGCCGGATCGATTCGGCCGGTCTCGATCTGCGCACCAATAGCCATGTGCGATTTGCAAGCGGCGCTTCGATCAAGTTGCTCCCGCATAATACCGACACTTATGAAATTCTTCGATTGGCGGACGTAAGCAACGTCACGCTCGAAAGCCCGTATCTCGACGGCAGCAAGGAATTGAATTCGGCGAAGTCGGGGGAATGGGGAATGGGGATTTCGATTAATGGCGCGACGAATTGCACCATTACGTCCCCGACCACGATTAATTGCTGGGGCGACGGAATTTATATCAATAATAGTGATAGTCAGAGTAGTTCCTACAGCAAAAACATTACGGTCAATTCTCACCATGCGACCGGATGCCGTCGCCAGGGTGTATCGATTATTAGTGGTAGTGGGATCACGTTCAATACTCCGCTTTGGGAAAATATCGGAGGGACGCAACCCGGATGCGGTCTTGATATCGAACCGAATGATAATACCGCCGTGTTTGAAAACATTCGCATCGTCAGCCCGACGACGAATAATTGCGCCGGTGGCGGGATTCTCATTTATTTCGGTTTCTTGCCAGGTCCGGTCAACAAGACGGTCAGCATCAGCATTACCGGTCATACGGATACGGGCAGTCCCGGCGGCTCGTTCAACGTTCAGGGCCTCCATCTGAACGGCTACGTCGTGAACGGATCGATTACCAGCGCCAATCCGGTCTGGAAACGCGCGATGAGCCTGGAAGACTGGGACAAGGGCGGCCCGACGGTGACGGTCACCAACGCGCGCATCGGGTGATGTGATTGTTTAGTCGGTGGCGCGATGCCGCAATGGATCGCGCCCCGGCTGTTTAATCGTCTGGTGGAACATTCTCCAGAGGAAAATGGCGATGGGTAGTTAAAAATCAGCGACGCTCCAGTTTGCCGGAATCATAGAAAAGCCTTCTTGTCGGAAGGAAGTTCCTTCGAGCGATTTCTCATCCGACGATCGATTCATATGTTTGGCGCGCAAGAGCTAAGTTGATGCGTTATACCTCAGTTGAATCCGCCGGTCTGTTCGGTTAAATCCGCCAATCAAATAAAAAAACGCAGCATTCTGGCGTTAATGGGCGAAGTCTGTGAAAAATCTCACAATACCATTTCCGCTTTATAGCTTCGCCGCATGGGTCCTCCGCGTTATTCAGTGCAACTTGGCGGTTTAGCTTTCCGTTCAAGGAACTGACACCGCGGCGCTTCGTGAGTGGACTTAGTAATGGGTGAGCGCCTTAAGGCGAAGGGCGTCACACTGACCAGCCACTTCGCCGAAGACCGCGTCGCAGTCTGCGGCACCTTATCGGTCACGATGCCGGCTTCGATGCATCGCGACATCGAGCTCGGAAATTCGCCTGGAATTGCCTTGACTTAGCGGTCGCGTCGCCGAGACGGGCAGGGAACTGAGCATTCCCACATCCTGAAACCAGGCGGATCAGACATCGTGGTACTTCGCGTTTCGAGAACGCACAAACAGGCGAGTTGGACGACGCCGGGTATGTCGGGCAAGAGCGCAGGCACGCAGCTAGCCGGGCGATGATGTCCCGCTACTGGCAATTCGAAATTCCGCGCGGCGTCAGCAAGCCTTCATGCCGGATGCGTCCCATTTTCGGACAAGCCGCCGATCCCCACCCACACTAAGCGTCCGATTTTGCGACAGTGCTCCAGCACGCGAGCCATCTGGTCGCTGCGGATAGCACCGCTTCCCATGCTCACGCGCCTTCTTAGGGAGGCGCGATCGCTTCCTTCTCCTTTGGCATGGACATTGCCTAGTCTGTGTCGGCCCCGCGCAAAAGCGCCGCTCGTATGGTTCGTGCATTTGCCGGCCATACATAAACGGAGGAGACAAAAGTGAAAGCTGCCGTGCTACATCAGTACGACGAGTCATTGACTCGTGAAGAATTCGTGCGCTACGAAGATGTCGACGATCCGAAGATCGAGCGACCCACTGATGTCATCGTCCGGATTGGCGGCGCCGGTGTGTGCCGCACCGATCTGCACGTCGTGGAAGGCATCTGGCGCAGCAAGGTCGATGTGACGTTGCCCTACATCATGGGCCACGAAAACGCCGGCTGGGTCGAAGAAGTGGGCCGCGGGGTGGAGAGTGTCAAGGTGGGCGACCCGGTCATCTGCCATCCCCTCGTAACGAGCGGACATTGCCTCGCCTGCCGTCGTGGCGACGATATGCACGCCACGGAGAGCCGGTTTCCCGGCATCAATGCCAACGGCGGCTACGCGCAATATCTGGCGACGGGCGAACGCTCGCTGATCCAGTTGCCGAAATCGCTCGCGCCGAAGGACGTCGCACCGTATACCGACGCCGGCTTGACCGCGTACCGCGCTGCGAAAAAAGCGTCGCGCCATTTGCTCCCCGGTCAGTTTGCCGTCGTGATCGGCGGCGGTGGTCTGGGGCACATCGGTATTCAGGTTTTGAACGCGCTTTGCGCGGCTGAAATCATCGTAGTCGACCGCTCCGAGGTCGCGCTGCAGCTTGCGAAGGATTGCGGCGCGCATCACACGGTCAAGGGCGACGGTGATGAAGTGGAGCGCGTACTCGAACTGACGGGCGGCAACGGCGCCGAAGCGGTGATCGATTTTGTCGGCGAAGGCGACGCAATCGCAAAGGGCCTCGCCATGACGCGCAACGCGGGCTTCTATTACATCGTTGGCTATGGCGGAAAGATCGAGTTGCCGACCATCGACATGATCACCAGCGAGAAGACGATCGTCGGCAACCTGGTCGGCACGTATCCCGAACTCGTCGAACTGATGGCGCTCGCCGACCGTGGCCTCGTCCATCTGTCAACCCGCGAATACCGTCTGAGCGAGGCGAACCAGGCGCTCAAGGATCTGCACCACGGCAAGGTCAAAGGCCGGGCGGTGTTGATTCCGTAGTCGCCTCGACGGGCGCACCTCAACGTGGAGATCGCCGTGACTGTGGAACGTGATGCAGCCGCGCTTTTCGAGCGCATGCGTCTGGTTATTGCACTGACCGAAGTCAATTCCCACCACTTGCGCGGAGAAAGCAGACGCGCGGGCGCGGAGATCGAACTGGCGTGCGCACTGGCTTGCGAGGAGCGCGACGGTGTGTCGCCAGAAGGAACGTCGCATATCGAGCAATTGCGCGAGCGCCTCGGCGAGGCCGAAAGCGCGTTGCGGGCGATCGAATCCGAGCGGGAGCGGCTTGCGAACGAGCTGGCTCAACTGGACAGTCGAGCTTCGTCTGAGACACAAGGGGGCTGGCAATGAATCGGATTCCGGTTACGGTGCTCACCGGCTTTCTCGGCGCTGGCAAAACCACGCTGCTCAATCGCATTCTGCGCGAGCAGCACGGCCGGCGTTATGCGGTGATCGTCAACGAGTTCGGCGCGATCGGCATTGACGGTGGTCTCGTCGTCGGCGCGGAAGACGAGGTCATCGAATTGAACAACGGCTGTGTCTGTTGCAAGGTGCGCGGTGATCTGATTCGCGTGGTGGCGGCGCTGGTCAAGCGTAAGGACGGCTTTGACGGGATCCTGATCGAAACCTCCGGTCTGGCTGACCCCGCGCCGGTGGTGCAAACCTTCTTTATCGATGATGAGATCCGGCAGCGCACGCGGCTCGACAGCGTAATCTGCGTGGCCGATGCCGCGCATTTGCAGGCGCGCCTCGCAGACAGCCGCGAGGCCGCGGAGCAACTCGCGCAGGCCGACATCGTACTGATCAACAAGATCGACCTCGTCGATCCGGCCGGTCTCGCTTCGGTTCAGGACGCCGTGCGGCGCATCAACCCGACCGTGGAATGGCGGACCAGTGTGCGCTGCGAAATACCGCTTGCCGCGCTGCTCGATCGCGGCGCGTTCGATCTCAAGCGCATGGCGCTTGCCACATCGGCGGGTGAGGGCGGTGAATCATCACGCGGCGAGCGGACTTACCACTACGTGCCGCTTCGTGCAGGCGCCCCCGTCAAACAGGGTCGCCATAGTCACGGTATCGACAGTGTATCGCTGCGTGTCGAGCGCCCGCTCGAACGCACGCGCTTCCTCTCCTGGCTGCAGCAGTTGGTGGTCGAGCAAGGCCAGAACCTGTTGCGTGCAAAAGGGATTGTCGATCTCGCCGGATCGGAGCGTCGCTTCGTGTTTCAGGGCGTGCACATGACGATGGATACGGATTTCGACCGGCCCTGGCGAGCCGGCGAACACCGTGACAGCCGCCTCGTGTTTATCGGCCGCAATCTCGACCGGCGCGAGTTGCGGGAGAGCATCCGGTACTGCGAGATCGACTCATGAACGCGCCTCCCGTTCTGATCGAACTGCTCGGGGCGTGTTGGGTCACCGACGCGTCCGTCGTCGAAGTCGTGTGGGACGCGGCGGGGCAATCCGCTGGATTCGCCCTCGGTGACGGCACGCTTGCGCTCGCCACGGGTGTCTGGGACGGCGGCCCTCGACTCAAACCACGCGAGAGCGGCGGCGTCGAGGTCGTGCAGGCGCAGGCACCACCCGCGCCGCTCGCGCGCTTCAGCGTGCATGAGGGCACGTGCCTGGCCCTTGCCGCCGACCCTGCGGGCGGCTTCTTGAGCGGTGGTGATGATGGCCGTCTCGTCCATCTGCGCCTCGATGGCACGAGCGAACTCGTCGCGCATGAAGCCGGCGCATGGATCGACCGCGTGGCCGCCAGCCAGGCGGGTGGTCGAGTCTATGCAAGCGGTCGCCGGATTCATTGGCTTGGGGCCAAACCTGCCTGCCTGATGCTGCCCGGATCGGCGACATCGCTGGCTTTCGACCCAACTGGTACACAACTGGCGATCTCGCATCATGGTGGCGTCACGCTGTGGGCAGCCGACACGCTCCGGGAGCGTCAGCTTGCGTGGCCGGGCTATCACCGCAACGTGGCGTGGAGCCCTGATGGCCGCTATCTCGTGAGCGGTATGGAAGAGAATGCGCTGCATGGCTGGCGGCTGCCCGACGGCGCGGACATCGAGATGGGCGGCTATCCCGGCCAGCCGCGCTCGCTATCGTTTTCCGCTGACGGCCGCTTTCTCGCCACCAGCGGCGGCATGCGCGCAGTGTGCTGGCGCTTCGATCCGCCCGGCGCGAACGACGAACCACACGAATGCGGCGTTCTCGGCAAGGCGCCGGTAAGCCAGGTGGCCTGCCATCCGGCTCATCCGCTGATTGCGGTGGGTTATCACAGCGGTGCGGTGTTGCTGTGTCAGCCAGGCAGTAGCGACATTTTGTTTATCAAGGATTCCGGCAACAGTGCGGTCAGCGCGATGGCCTGGTCGCCGGACGGTGGGCGGCTCGCTCTGGGAACCGAGGCGGGCGAGTTGGCGCTGGTGTTTCTGCCCGACGAGCTGTTCCGCTTCGGACGCCGCGGATAAACGGGCGGTGCTTCCATCCATGTCAAAACGGAGACAAACATGCATAACGGACACACACCCAAAGAGCAGTTCTTCGAGCGCCTTGGCGCCGTGGCGGACGAGATGATCGAAGCGTACGGCAAGGACTTCGCGCTAGGCGCGCTAATTCTTACGGCACGCTTTGTCGCCGAAGGAAAAGAGCCCGACGGCGCTGCCCGAAGCGTGATTCTTACGGGTGAAAGCCACGGCAGCGTTGCGACGTAGCAGCGCGCCACGGTTCACCCCGTTAGCCATCACTGAAAATATGGTATCCGAAATAATATAGACGATCGATTCAGCGCCCGCCACCCGATCCAAACGTCCCAATATCGGACAGCGTCGTGAGGCGGAGTTGTCGCAGAACACAACATGGCGCACTGCAAGAATTTCCGGCAAAAGCCCGTGCTCGTTACCAGGCTTGATGCGGAATAAAGAATTCCTTCTGGCACGCTTATCGCTCTATCAGTGCAGGTCAAACCGGAAGCGTCGACGTCACAAAACGCGAGCCGAAAACAGCAGGAGACACGATCAATGAAGACCGGCCCAACAGGCTTGTCCTTCCGTTCCTTCTCCCGAACTTTTCGCTTGCCAACGAGACGGCCCGCCCGTGTTGTTGACTCTGGTCCTGGCGGTAGCCGGCCCTGCCCGAAGCGTCGCATTGCGACAGTTATCGAAATGGAACTAGGAGAGCTCAATGTCTGATGGATTAACGCTCAACAAGATCACGTCCCAGCGCGGGATCAGCATTGGCGAAGCGGCACGCCGCGTTGCCGATCTCGGTTGGACTCCGAGTTACGTCCAGGAGGCCATGACCTTCCCGACGGACTACAAGATCAGCAAGGCGCCACGCGACCCGATGAAACAGGTGCTGCGCTCTTATTTTCCGATGCAGGAGGAAAAGGACAACCGCGTCTACGGCGCACTCGACGCGGCATTGCGCGGCGACATGTTCCGCAACGTCCAGCCCCGCTGGGTCGAATGGATGAAGCTGTTCCTCGCCATCATTCCGTTCCCCGAGATTTCTGCGGCGCGTTCGATGGCGATGCTCGGCCGGCTCGCACCGGGAGAAGAGCTACGCACCGGCTTTACGATGCAGATGGTCGACGAGTTCCGGCACTCCACGATCCAGATGAATCTGAAAAAGTGGTACATGGAAAACTATATCGATCCGGCCGGATTCGATATTACTGAAGCCGCATTTGGCAAGTGCTATGCCACCACGATCGGCCGTCAGTTCGCCGAGGGCTTCCTCACCGGCGATGCGGTTACGGCCGCTAACGTGTTCCTGCAGGTGGTGGCCGAAACGGCGTTCACGAACACGCTGTTTGTCGCGATGCCATCGGAAGCCGCCCGCAACGGCGATTACGCGTTGCCGACCGTGTTCCTTTCGGTGCAGTCGGACGAAAGCCGCCACATCGGCAATGGTCACTCGCTGGTGATGTCGATCATCAACGATCCGGACAACCATCTGCTGCTCGAGCGCGACCTGCGCTATGCATTCTGGCAGAACCACGCAATCGTCGATGCCGCTATTGGCACCTTCATCGAGTACGGCACCACGGACCGCGACAAGAACAAGGAATCGTACGCCGAGTTGTGGCACCGGTGGATCTACGAGGATTACTACCGCACCTACATGCTGCCGCTGGAAAAGTACGGCATCAAGATTCACCACGACGACGTCGCCGCCGCCTGGGACCGCATTGTCAAGCAGAACTATGTCCACAAAGTCGCACAGTTCTTCTCCGTGGGCTGGCCCGTCAACTTCTGGCGCATCGAAGCGCAGACCGAAAAAGACTTCGAATGGTTCGAACACAAGTACCCCGGCTGGTACGCCGAATTCGGCGACTTCTGGAAGTGGTACGCGAAGAAGAGTGTGCCGGGCGAAACCAACATGCTGTTCGATCAGGAAAACGGTTACGTGTATCCGCACCGTTGCTGGAGCTGTCTGGTGCCCTGTCTGATCCGTGAAGACTTCGTGGTGGACGAGGTCGACGGCCAACTGTATACGTATTGCTCGGAGCTGTGCCGCTGGACGCATAAGGTGGCGTTCGCGCCGGAATACGAGGGCAGACCGACCCCGGCTATGGGCCGCTTCAGCGGACGCCGCCAATGGGAAGAGTGCTACCACGGCTGGGATCTGGCTGATTGCATCAAGGATCTCGGCTTTGTGCGCAGCGACGGCAAGACGCTCGTGCCGCAGCCCCATCTGCGCTTTGACGACAAGCAGATGTGGACGCTCGACCACGTGCGCGGCAACACGATCCAGAGCCCGATCGTGCTGCTGCGCGCCATGACACCGGAGCAGCGCGAGAAACACATTGCCGAGTATCGCGCCGGCTTCAAGATCAATCCGGTGAATTGACGAAGCTATCCGATCCGGCGGCGCCTATATCGCCGCCGGACGGATCAGGAGCACAAGATGAGCGACACGCAAGAGACGAGGCACGAGATGACGGACACAGGCGACGACAAAGTATTCCATACCGTTTCCTTCGAGCCGGTCGGTGTGCAGATGTCAGTGGCGGAAGGCGAGACAGTGCTCGATGCAGCGTTTCGCCAGGGCATTGCGGTGATGCATGGATGCAAGGAGGGGCAGTGCAGCAGCTGCAAGTCGCTGTTGATCGAAGGCGATGTCGAACTCAAGAAGTACTCGACGTTCGCGCTGCCCGACTACGAACGCGAATCCGGCCACATCCTGCTTTGCCGCACGCTCGCCTATAGCGATCTGACCGTCGAGCTACTGAATTATGACGAAGACCTGATGCGCCGCTCGATCGCGGTGAGCGAATATGATGCGACGCTCACGAAGATCACCGCGCTCACGCACGACATCAGGCTGCTGGAAGTGAGGTTGTCGAGGCCGTTGCGCTTTTGGGCCGGACAGTATGTCGACCTGACGATTCCGGGCGCGGGCATCACGCGATCTTTCTCGATGGCGAATACGCCTGACGGCGAATCGACGCTGAAATTCATCATCAAGAAGTATCCCAATGGCGCGTTTTCGTCGCAACTTGACGGTGGTCTGAGCCCGGGCGACAGGCTGATCGCGAAGGGGCCGTACGGCACCTGTTTTCGTCGTGAGGACCAACCCGGACCGATGATTCTGGTGGGCGGAGGGTCGGGCATGTCGCCGCTGTGGTCGATCCTCAGCGACCACGTGCAAAGCGGCGAAGAGCGACCGATCCGTTTTTTCTACGGCGCGCGCAGCCGTCGCGATCTGTTCTATCTCGACGAGTTCGAGGAGCTGGAACAAAAGCTGCCGGATTTCCGCTTTATTCCGGCGCTCTCGAATGCCGAACCAGATGACGGCTGGATGGGTGAGACCGGCTTCATCCACGAGGTGCTCAGCCGCACCTTGCGCGAAGAGGCGCTCGCTGGCGAGATCGACGCCTACACATGCGGTCCCACCCCGATGATCGAGGCGGTGATGCCGGTTCTTCAGATGGCGGGTGTCGCGCCAGAGCGGCTCTATTTCGACAAGTTTACGCAGGCGGTTCGCTGACCGAATCTGGCAACACGCCTATTCGAAGTGCCTATAACCGAAACACGATGGAGGACTAACATGAGTACGTTGGCAGAGCAGTCGCCAGTGAAGTCGGGCGCGGCCGGCGCGGCCCAGTTTTCCGGCTGGGACAGCCGCAAGTACAACTACTTCGAGCCGAAGGGACGCAAGGCGAGCCACTACGAAGACATGACAGTGGATGTACAGCCGGACCCGAATCGGTATCTGCTGCAAGACTGGATTCTTGCATTCGCTGACGGCACGCCAACGTATTCGAAAACCTGGACGGCGGCCAAAAGCTCGGACTGGCATCGGTTCCGCGCGGTGGACGAAGAGTGGGAGCGCACCCATTACCAGCGTCAGTCGACCATTGTCGGCATGATCACCGGCGCGATCCAGAACGCGCGGCGCTCGGGTGCGGTAAAGCGCTTCGATAAAACCTGGATCAAGGTGCTGGAACAGCATCTGGGCGCATACAAGCATGCGGAGTTCGGCTTGGGCACGGCCACGATGCATGCGCAGCGCTACGGCTACACCCAGATGATCAATAGCGCCATCCTCACGAACGCGTCGTACAAGCTGCGCTTTGCTCAGGACCTGACGCTTTATTTAGGCGAGATCGCGTTGGACCTGCCCAACCTCGACCTCGATGCCGGCAAGCAGCATTGGCTCACCGACCCAATCTGGCAGGACACGCGCCGGGCGATAGAGACCATCGGCGGCGCCACCGATTTTCTCGAGAAGTACTTCGCCGTGAACATCGTATTCGAGCCGCTCGTGGCAGATCTGTTTCGCAGCGGATTCATCATGCAGGTCGCCGCCTCGCAAAACGATTTTCTGACTCCGACCGTCGTGTCCGCGGCGGAAGGCGACTATGAGCGCAATCTGGCCAATGCCGTCGAACTGTTCCATATGCTCGCCAACGACCCGCAACACGGCGAAGCCAATCGCAAGCTGTTCGGCGAGTGGCTGGAAAAACACGGTGCGCTGGCCTCGGCGGCAGCAAAACAGTTGCAGCCGATCTGGTCGATTCCGCACGTGAAGACGGCCCAGTTCAACGACTGTCTGAACAGTTCCATAGAGCGGGCGGAGATGATCGCGAGAGAAATCGGCGTTCACTTTCCGTCGTCGATCCGCGCCTGAGCGCTTCTCGAACCCATCGAACCAACCGCGAAGAGGAGTACGCAATGTCAGTGCATACCGACAATATTTTCAAGTCGATGAAGGACGTCCGCTTCGAACAGACCATTTCGCATCAATGCGGCGTGACGATGAACGACAGCGTCGAGGCCCGGGCGATTGCCGAACTGATGTCCGCCAAGCCGGGCATCACGGTGACCTATCTGCCCGCGATGATCCGTATCGACGGGCAGGGCAAGATCGAGTTCAAGATGGGCGAGATCAGCGAAGTGCTCGGTCGCGAGATGACGCCGCATCTGTTCGAAATCTCCACCTCGACCCACTACGGGCGGATGGTGATGATCGACGACGAGACGGTGGTGCTGTTCGGCAATATGGACGATGCGATGGCTTACGAGTGAGCGAACACCCCGCCAGCTAATCAGGCGGCCGCGTGTCCTCAAAGGGCGACGGGCCGCCCATGCAACCAAGGAGACGAATGCCATGTATCGAACCACGGACGGTGAAGAAATCTTCGTCATCGACGGACACGTTCATCTATGGGACGGCAGCAAGGCCAACCTTAAAAACGTGCACGGTCAGCAATTCATTGACTGCTTCTACGCGTATCACTCGAACCTGAGCCCCAAGGAGTATTTGTGGCCGAAGGAGAAGTTCGACAAGTACGGCGAAGAAGCCATGTACAACGACCTGTTCGTCACGGGTTACGACGACATGGCGATCTGTCAGCCAACCTATCTGACGGACTTCTACAAGAACGGCTTCAACACGACCGAAGCCAACTACGTGCTCAAGCAGAAGTATCCGCACCGCTTTATCGTCAACGGCGCATTCGATCCGCGCGATGGGGAAGCCGGACTCGATCGTCTCGAGGAGCTTGCGTCCCTCTACACGATTCAGGGCGTCAAGCTTTACACGGCGGAGTGGCGCGGCGACAGCAAGGGCTACAAGCTGTCGGACCCCGGCGTGCAGCGTTATTTCGAACGCTGCGAGAAGCTGGGCATCAAGAACATCCACGTGCACAAGGGACCGACGATTCTGCCGCTGAATCGCGACGCGTTCGACGTGGCCGATGTTGACGATGCCGCCACCAGCTTTCAGAACCTGAATTTCATCGTCGAGCACTGCGGCTTGCCACGGCTTGACGATTTCTGCTGGATCGCGACCCAGGAGACGAATGTCTACGGTGGTCTCGCTGTGGTGCTGCCGTTCATCCACACCCGGCCTGAGTACTTCGCGCATGTGATCTCGGAACTGCTGTTCTGGATCGGCGAGGACAAGATCCTCTACGGCAGCGACTATGGCATCTGGTCGCCGAAATGGCTGATCGAGAAGTTCATGGCCTTCGAACTGCCCGAGTCGGTGAGTAAGGAAACCGGCGTGCAGTTGTCGCTGACGGCCAAGAAAAAGATCCTCGGGCTCAATGCGGCGCGGTTGTACGGCATCGACATCGAGGCGCAAAAGGCGCTGCTGGAGGACGTCCGGCAACCGGCAGCGGTCGGCGCATGAGCACCGCGCGCGCTGTGCAAGCACCGGCTGTCGTCGTGTCGAGGAGCGCTGTCGACCGGGTCGCCGAGGTCTGGTCCCGGCTGGCGGCGGTCGACGACCCGGAACTCGATGAGTCGGTGACGGAGCTGGGTTTCGTCACCGCGGTGGAGGTCGACGGCGGCTCTGTATCGATCGGTTTTCGCCTGCCGACCTACTGGTGTGCGGCCAACTTCGCCTACCTGATGGCGGACGACATGCGACAGGCGATAGCGGCCTTGCCATGGGTGACAGACATCACGATCACACTCGACGAGCATATGTATGCCGCCGAGATCAATCGAGGCGTAGCCACCGGACGGTCGTTCCAGCAAACCTTCGGCAACGAAGCGAATGGCGAAGTGGAGGACGTGCGGCGCATTTTTCTCGTCAAGGCTTTTCAGCGGCGGCAGGAAGCGCTTTTAAGCTGGCTGCTGGCGCAAGGCAACGAGCCTGCGATGCTGGTGCGCTTGAACATGGCGCAGCTGTCTGCGCTCGCAAGCACAAGCACGGACGACGACGGGAAAACCCAGCGCCTGGTCGCGCGATATCGCGAGCGGCGTTTTGTAGTGGGGCGCTGTATCGACGAAGCAGAGCAGACGGATGAACCGGCTTTTATCGACACTGAAGGTGCGCCGCTGAATCCTGACGGGCTGGGTGCATACCTGCGCGCGTTGCGAAGGGTCGGCGTCAATGCCGAATTCAACGGCGCGTTATGCCGCGGTCTTCTGGCTGCCCGCTATGGCGAAAGCTGCACTCCGGCGTCAGCGGTCGAGATCAAACCGGTGCATTTCGTCCGCACTGGCGGTTCGAAGCCCGGAGGCACGTTCGCGCCACCGCGAGAGACACGCGGCGCAGCAGAGTAAAAAACACCAATCCGAACTAACCGGATCAGGAGGAGCAGGATCATGCCGAATATCATGCTGCATGACGACGACGCGCGTATGGCGCTAGGTCGAGGCGTTGCGAAACTGGCCAAGGCAGTGCGAGGCACGCTCGGCCCACGTGGAATGAACGCGATCATCGACCGGCCAATCGGCACGCCGATCATTTCGCGCGACGGTGTCAGCATTGCCAACGAGATCGAACTCGAAGATCCGTTCGAGAATATCGGTGCGCAAGTCGTCCGCGAAGTGTCCAAGCAGACCAATGAAGTTGCCGGGGACGGCACGACCACCGCGACCGTTCTGGCCGACGCACTGGTCCAGGACGGGCTCGCTTGCCTCGCGCAAGGCGCCAATCCGGTCGAACTGGTGCAAGGTCTGGAACTAGCCGTCAACGAAGCAATCGACGCGCTCAAACGCGCTGCGACGCCTCTGCGCAGCGGTGACGAAGTGCGCGCCGTGGCGGTGGTGGCAGCCAACGACGAATTCACCGGCAAGCTGGTGGCCGAAGCATTGGAGCGGGTGGGCGCCGATGGGATTGTCGATGTGGAATACGGCACCACCGTCGAAACCCGTCTGGAAGTAGTAGACGGGATGGCTTTCGATCGCGGCTACCTGTCACACCATATGGTGACGGACATCGAGAGAATGCAGGTGGTGCTGGATAACCCGCTCATTCTGATGACCGACCAGCGGCTGCAATCGCAGGAAGAAGTCGCAGCGCTTCAGGCATTGGCGAGCCGGAGTAAACGTCCGCTGCTGATCATTGCCGAGGAGGTGGCGCCGGCCTGCGTCATGACGCTGCTCGCATGGCGCGACAACGGCGGCATGCCTGTCGCGGCGATTCATCCACCGGAGTACGGACACTGGCGCAAGGCGATGCTCGAGGACATCGCAATCGTCACAGGCGGTAAGGTCGTTGCCCGCGACCTCGGCGGAAAGCTGGAAGCCACCGAATTGCGCGACCTCGGCAGCGCGCGGCAGGTGCGCATTTCGTCGAACCAGACCATCATCACCGCCGGCGGCGGCGATCCGTCGGCGGTAGCGGCGCGTCGTCAGCAGGTGGCGCGCCAGTATGAGATGGCGCCGGAGAACGTTGAGCGCGACAAGTTTCAGGTGCGCCTTGCAAAACTGTCGGGCGGCACCGCGCTGATTCTCGCGGGTGGCGCGACGCCGGTCGAACAGAAACGTCGACTGCATCTGATCGATGATGCGATTCACGCGGCGCGCGCGGCGATTGCCGAAGGCGTCGTGCCGGGCGGCGGCATGGCCCTGTTGCGGGTCTCGTCCGAACTGGAGGGCGTCATTGCGCGTAGCCACGGCAGCGTGCAGCAAGGCGCGCGGCTCTTGCAGCGCGCCTTGGCGAAGCCGCTCTTTCACATCGCGACGAATTGCGGCCTCGACGGCGCGGCCATCGTAAGTGAAGCGGTGCGGGCAGAACCCGGCATGGGTCTCGACGCGCGTAGCGGCGCATTCGTCAATCTCGTCGAGGCCGGCATCATCGATCCGGTAAAGGTCAGCTACAGCGCGGTGCGCAATGCGGCATCGGTTGCGGGGTTGATTCTGACCACCCAGACGCTGATCGCCAAGAAACCGGAGACGATCGATCCGACCGTCGGACCGGCACTAGGCGCAGGCGCCGAACTGCTCGGCCGCCAATAGACGCGTGAGATCGACATAGCCGGTCTCCGTATCCGGGGACCGGCACAGCAAGGCCGCTGCCGGCACGAATCGGGCGGCCACCGGTAGAAGGAGACGAACGATGGCTACAGGAACGGCCCGCCGCTTCAACGCAATTGCGATGACTGCGCGTTATCTTTGCGCGATGCCTTCGACGCGTCTGCTCAAGCTCACACTGGGCTGCAGCATTACACTGTGTGGGACAGGTATTCTGGTAAATGATGTAAGCGCAACGATCGCTCCGTTTTTACGTGGCGTCGCCGGTGCGATCATTAAAGCAATGGCATAGTCGACATGCTTGCCTGCCTGGGCGGTCGCTCTTGCGGATTGCGGCGAGAAGGAGAACGCACGCCTGGATGATCGCGTTCAGCGAACGTGCGTGACGAATTCAGGGGCACGACAAAAGAAGCTAAGAAAGGGGCGCGATCCGGTGCGCTGACCGTGTTTCCCCCAAAAGACATGTTGAAGATCCAGGGCTATACTGCACGCGCGTTAGCTGCTGGGTTTGAAAAAAATAGAAGTCCACCAGATACGCCCAGCCATAACATCCTAGCTAGTCAAGACGAAGCCAGCCGTAGAGCCCGGTTCCGCGTTAACCCATCGCCCAGGAGGAAAGTTGTGGCGAGGAGACATCAGATTGGCAGCATGTTGGGTCTAGGTAATCAGGCCGCGATGCGCAGCATCGTGGCCAACGCGCAGCGCGCCAATCTCCGTCATTCCGATCGGGGTACGATGCTCGCGTGGGAACGTTTTCTGGCGGGCGAGCCGTCGACGTCTGCTCCCCCGGCGCTTATCGACTCATGGCAACGCAGCTTGCAGTCCGGCGTCAGTCCGACCGCGGTCTCGGCGCCGATCGCGGTACACGGCGACGCGGTTGCGGCGCTGTGCTGGCGCCATCGCGACCTGCTGGCAGCGGCCGACCGCCTGTTCACGGTCACGGCCGACCTTTTCGCCGATTCACATTCAATTCTGCTGCTCACGAACCAGGACGGCGTGATCCTCAAAGCGGCGGGCGATTTGCGCACGCGGGCGGCGGGCGAAAAAATCCATCTGACGATCGGTGGCGACTGGGGCGAGGGCAGAGCCGGCACGAATGGGATCGGCACCGCGTTGGCGACCCGCGAGCCGACCTATATCCATGCCTCCGAGCACTTCTGTGAAGGCATCAAGTCATGGAGTTGCGCAGCCGCGCCGATTTGCGAACCGGGCACTGGTGCGGTGATCGGTGTGCTCGATATTTCCGGACCGCCTTCCACCTATCAGATCAACAACCTCACGTTGGCCGTGACCGCGGCGCGCCAGATCGAAATGGTGCTCGCCGAGCAGGCCGCGCGCGAGCATATGCGTTTGTTGGCCTTTTGTCTGCAACGGTTGTCGTCGTCGGATGCAACCGGCATGGTGGCGATAGACCGCAGCGGCCGGCTCGTGCATACCACGGGCAGAGTCGCATTGCCGGTCGGCATCGGTGAGCGTTTCCCGGGGATGAGCGAGACTTCCGCCGTGGAGGACTGGACGCAGCATTTGCCCGCAGGGTTGCACGCCGAATGGTTCAATCCTGTGGTCGTCGACGGCAACACGATTGGCGCGATGCTGGTCGTGCCCGCGCGAACGCGCCCCATCCATGCGCGAGTCGCGGAGCGCAGCGGAGAGGCTGATCCGCTGCGCAACTGCTTCGCGCAGATTCAGGGGCGAAGTGCGGCGATGCTGGCGGCCGTCAATCGTGGACGCCAACTTGCCAGCAGGCGCGTACCGGTACTGATCGAGGGCGAAACAGGGGTTGGCAAGGAACTGTTCGCGCGCGCCATTCATGGCGAAGAAGGAGGAGGCGGCCCGTTCGTCGCGTATAACTGCGGGGCGGCGTCGAAAGAACTGATTGCGAGCGAGTTGTTCGGGCACGTGCGCGGCGCTTTCACTGGCGCGACGACGGAAGGGCGGGCCGGCCGTTTCGAGCTGGCTCATGGTGGGACGCTCTGTCTCGACGAGATCGGTGAGATGCCGCTCGAACTGCAACCTGTCCTGTTGCGTGTACTGGAAGAAGGCATCATCTACCGGCTTGGCGACACGCAGCCGCGGCGCGTCGATGTGCGCCTGCTGGCAATGACCAACCGCAATCTGCGCGAAGAGGTCGAGTCCGGTCACTTTCGCCGCGATCTGTATTACCGGATCAGTGTTACGCGCATACGTATTCCGCCGCTGCGTGAACGGGACATTGATATCGATCTGCTCGTCGAGCACTTTAACCGCAAGCTTGCCTTGCGCCACGGGGTCGCCGAACGACAACTGAGCGCGGAGATCATGGCGGTGTTGCGCGCCTATTCGTGGCCAGGCAACGTAAGGGAAATGCGCAACGTGATCGAGAATATGCTTTTGACGTCCGGCGAACCCGCTGTGTCGTTCGATGATCTGCCAGCCGAGTTGCTCGATGAAATCGCGACGTCCGGGGACGTGCCGTTGCTGCGGGACGAGGGGGCGAGTCTCGAAGAAACGGAGCGTTTAGCCATTGCACGCGCGGTGCACAATGCGCACGGCAATCTTGCGCAGGCCGCCCGCGCCTTGGGCGTTTCGCGCAGCACCCTTTATCGCAAGATCGAGCTTTATCAGTTGGAAGGGATCGTCAAGCCAGCGGGAAAGGAATGAGGTTGTGCGGAGACCTGTGCATTGGCTGCTCGCGGGGGGCGGCAGATGACCGCGTCGTGCGCAGAGGGACTGCGCACCTGATCCGAGCGACCCAGACGATTTCGCCTGGTTCTGCTCCGAGCGCGATGAACCTTATCCGTTTTTTTCGGCACAGTAGCTTGTGCAACGACTCGTTGCACAAGCGTCGTGGCCACACGTTGTCACACGACTTACTCAAAGCCAGGTGCCACCCTGCCGTTCACTCGGCTCTTCCGTAAGCGCATCGAAATCGTGAATCCAGTCCAGGTGATTCAGCACGCTGTCGCGTGCGCGCAGGCGCGCGTTGCGGGCCTGCGCGGCCGGTCCGTCGGGCAAGTGCAGCACGTCCGCAGTGGTTATCGACGCGTACTGCACCTTGCGCGTGCGGCCCCGGCGCAGGCGCTCGTAGGCTTCCTGCGCCTCGCGCCAATTGCCTGGACCCGCCGAGGCCAATTGAGCGGCCAACACCACGGCATCTTCAATCGACTGGTTGGCGCCCTGGCCGTGATGCGGCACAAGCGCATGCGCGGCATCGCCGATCAGCGTCACGCGGCCTTTGCTCCAGCGGCCGAGCGGGGGACGGTGGAACAATCCCCAGCGCTGACTGATCGGCACAGCCGTAATCATCTGCACGACGGCCGGATGCCAGTTCTTGAATAGGCGCAGTTGCTCGCCCTCGCTGGCGGGCATCACCCAGTCGCGTAACGGCCACGGCGATGGATGACGCTCGACCAGGAGGAAATTCTGGTCACCGTTGTCGCCGATGGGATAGTGCAGCAGATGGCCGCCGGGCCCGACCCAGAACTGGATGGTCTCGGGATCAGGCAGCAGGTCCATGCGTTCAGCCGGCACCACGCCGCGAAAGCCCGAGCAACCCGAATACAGAGCGTCGTCATAGCCGAGCATCCAGCGCCGCGTGATCGAGCGCGCCCCGTCAGCGCCGATCACGAGGTCGGCGTCGATGCGCTGGCCGTTATCGAACGCCAGACTCACGCGATCCGGGTGCTGCACGAGGTCGACCAGCCGATGGCTCAGTTTGATGCGCTCAAGGCCGACGGCTCTGGACAGCACCGCCTGCAGATCAGCACGATGAATGCCCCAGTACGAGCCGCCGAACTGCTCGCGATAGCTGGGCGCGCCGCGATGATGGCCGATGACCGTGCCGCTGCGTCCGTCGCGATAGATGAGGCCCGGCACTTCAGCACACACCTTGACGAAGTCCGGACGCAGTCCCATGCGCTCGTAGAAGCGCGTCGCGTTGGCCGAGAGCGCGACGGCCGCGCCCACTTCGCGCAGCTCTTCGGTCTGCTCGTAGAGTTGCGCATCGATTCCGTGCTCGCGCAGCGCGAGCGCCAGCGTAAGGCCGCCGACGCCGGCGCCGACGATCGCAATCTTTAGATCCCTCTGCTTCATGACTGTGTCTCCGATATCCAGATTGGTGGGTTTGGGCCGCCATGGCATTTCCCGGCGCCATGTCGAATGCGCATGCCGTGTCAGTATTTTCAGCACTAGACGTTCATTCCTCAATAAGATGAAATGAATCTGCTTCATCACTGGATTGAATGAGACCCGGCTAGGCGTGAGTCATGGAACTGAGTGAAATCGACCTCAATCTGCTGCTGCTGTTTCAGCGGCTGATGCAGGAACGGCGCGTGGCGAGCGTCGCCGAGCAGATGAACATGAGCCAGCCCGGCGTCAGCAACGCGCTCGCCAAGCTGCGTCGCCGGCTTGGCGATCCCTTGTTCGTGCGCGGGCCGGGCGGAGTCGTGCCCACGCCATTCGCGCTGCGTCTGGCGGAACCGGTCTCGCAGGCGCTCGCCACCCTGCACGCCGCACTCAATCCGGTAACGGGTTTCGATCCGCTGCGCGCGATGCGCACCATCACGATCGGCATGACCGATATCGGTGAAGTCGTTTTTCTGCCGGCGCTGCTCGAACGACTGTCGCGCGTCGCGCCGGGCGTCGCACTCAACACGGTCCGCGACACAAGCGTCAATCTGAGCAACGAGATGGCCGACGGTCGGGTCGATCTGGCCATTGGCTTGCTGCCGCAGCTCAAAGGTGGTTTCTATCAGCGCCGCCTGTTTGATCAGCGCTATGTCTGCCTGTTCAGACGCGGCCATCCGCTCGATGACGCGCCGCTCACGCTCGCTGCATGGCGCGAGGCCGAGCATCTCGTGGTCGTGTCGGCCGGCACCGGCCACGGGCAGGTGGAGGAATGGCTGAAACGGCGCGGCGTACGGCGTCAGGTGCGACTGACGGTGCCGCACTTCATGAGCGTGGGCTACATCCTGCAACGCACGGATCTGATCGCCACGGTGCCGGAGCGACTTGCGTTGCAACTGGCAACCCCCTTCTTGCTCAACCTGCGCGCGTTGCCCATGACGCTGCCCGCCGCACCGATCCATCTGCTCTGGCACACACGAGTCCAGCAGGACGAAGGCAATCGTTGGCTGCGCGGGGTAGTGATCGAGCTGTTTGCGGACACGGCAACGCATGTGCGCAACGCCGGCGCGCAGCAAAAGAAATAGCGCTCGAGGTCGAAAGGGCCGGTCGCTTCAATCATGGGCGATCGAGGCAACCGGGTGCGTGCGACGTGGAGCGACTACGGGCGCTCAACTCGACGCAGCCGGCCGCTCGTCGATCGAGTCCACGCGGTCCGGATAGAACGCGAGGTGATCGCGAATTCGTGCGACGGTTTCGTAAGGATGCTCGTAGCTCCAAACGGCGTTGACCGCACGCACGCCGCCAGCCGGAATCGAAAAGTACGCGCAATCACCCTTGTATGGGCAGTAGGTTGCGTGGTCGGTGCGCTCGAGCAACGTCATGTCGATATCCTTTCGTGGGACATAGACAACTGCCGGGTAATTGGCCTCGCGCAGCGTCAACGCGTCCTGCGTATCGGCAATGACCTTGCCGGCCACCGTGACTACCACCCGCGATGGGTTGCGTCCGATGGTGATCGGATGGCCCTTACCCGGAATCTTCACTGGCCGGGGGGCGGGAGTGGTGTTAGTGATCATGGGTTTCTCCTTGAGTTGGCGCCTCAGGGGCGTTCGTTCCGGCAACGAGTCGGCGCCGGAGCAATGCGTTATGCGTTAGCGCTCGGCCGGGCAGATACCTCGTCGTACCATCGCTTAAACGCGGTGTGTTGGACTGGAATCGGCATCCTCAGCGCGTTGGCCGCGAAGTCGGTCGTCACGAGCGTCGTGATGTCCGCAGCGGAGAAATCATCGCCGGCGACGAACCGGACTGTCTCGAGCCGTACGTTGAAGTCGGCGAAGAAGTGGGCTACGCGCTGTTTGCTTCGCGCGATCAGTTCTGGAATCTGGTCATAGTCATGCGGACCTGACAGTGCACGACCTTTCAGTCCCGCGACCGCGTTACGTACTCCTTCCATGACTGGCGCGAAGCCGTCCAGTTCTGCGCGGCGTTCCCACATCGTGACGAGGGCTTTCAACTTTGCCGTGGTGCCCAGCAATGGGGTCTGCGGATACGCTTCTTCCAGATAACGCCAGATGGCGGGCACTTCGGCGATGACGGGGCCGTCGGGGAGGGCCAACGCTGGCACCTGGCTGCGCGGGTTGATTGCTCGGTAAGCATCGGAAAACTGCTCTTTGGCGCCCAGGTCGACAGGCTTCGTCGGGATGTCGATTCGCTTCTCGGCGATGAAGATGCGTACGCGGCGTGAGTTCGGAGAACTCTTTGATTCGTACAGTATGGGTGTTTCGGTTGTCATTTGAATCGTCCTCTATGATGCTTCGATAAATATGGATACCTGATTAATTAGGCGTCTCGACGACACCGGAAACAGGCGTGAATCAGGTTGATCTGGAGTCTCGATCCGCCGTCGACACACAGCGTTTCACCGTTAATCCAGCGCGTTGCATCCGGGGCGAGAAAGGTATGGCTTGAGGTGCACGAACTGACTGAGCGGCGACCCCGGCCCGAGCGCTGGGAGCACACTCCATGAAACGTCCGTGGGAAAGAATCTAGAGACTTGTGGCAACATTGAAAAAGACTTTATAGGCTGGTCGGCATACTTCACAGGCATGGGATCCGCAATGGAACTGCGACATCTTCGGTATTTCATCGCTGTCGCTGAGACGGGCAGCCTGACGGAGGCAGCCGAACGGCGCCTGCACACTTCGCAGCCGTCACTGAGTCGGCAGATTCGGGATTTGGAGGATCAGGTTGGGGTCGAGTTGCTGAGTCGCAGCGCACGCGGCGTGGAACTGACGCCAGCGGGCAAGGCATTCATCGATCACGCCCGACTGGCGCTGACCCAGGTGGAAGCCGCAGTCGAAGCTGCCCGAAGGGCAGCGCAACCTGCCAAGCAGCGCTTCTCTCTCGGCTTCCTCACTGGGCAGGAAATGACCTGGCTGCCTGAGGCCATGCGCATTCTGCGCGGCGAGTTGCCGAACATCGACGTCATCGTGTCCAGCGACTATTCGCCGGATCTTGCCGAAGGACTCGCGCGCGGCAAGCTGGATTTGGCGTTCCTGCGTGCCGAACCGGACTTCAATCTCGCCTATCAGGTCGTGGGTCGGGAACCGCTCGTGGTGCTCATGCCTGGTGACCACGCGCTGACGTCCCGCGTTGCAATCCTTCCACAAGAACTCGTTGGTGAGCCTTTCATCGCCATGGGTGACAAGGCCAAGGTGCTACGCGCGGTGATCGACGATTACCTGGATCGATCTGGAGTCCATATCACGTCGGCGCAGAGTGTGGACAACCCCGCGGTGGTGATGTCACTTGTTGCGTCGACGCGAGGCGTGACGCTGATCCCGGCCTATGTCGAAAACCTGATGCCTGGGTCGGTCGTTAGCCGTCCGCTCGAAGGCGGGGCGCCGACGATCGACTTGGTTATCGGTTACAGAAAGGCAAATACCTCTCCGATTCTGAAGCTGTTCCTCTCGAGAGTGGATGAGCTAATCGCCGGCGTCGCGAAGAGATCTTCGTGATTCTGCTTAAGCTGACGGCAGCCCTCCGGGGTCGGACTCCTGCCTTCATATCCGTAAGCTCCTTCCGCTCCGATTTCTCCCTTGACAAAGTAACAGACCTGTTCCTATTATTAAAGTTACGTACAGGTTGGTAACTTTATTGGAAATAATTCGATGTGCCGTGATGGCTACGAGTCGGGCACTGTCACCTTGTGCACTGGCCGCGGGGGAAGACTTCGCGCTTCCGCTTGAAACCATCACCCGAACCTGGAGTTGATTCATGAATCAGTTGACCGAGCGCTATTTAGAGGATTTTGCGGTGGGGCAGGCGTTCGGGTCAGGACGGCTGCGTATCGACCGGGAACGGGCCATCGCGTTCGCTGCCGAGTTCGATCCGCAGCCTTTTCACCTCGATGAGGAGGCGGCCCGCCGCTCGATTTTCGGTGGACTGGCCGCTAGCGGCTGGCACACCGCTGCCGTGACGATGCGCTTGCTGATAGAGACCGAACTCAAGCCGGCCGGCGGCTTCATCGGCGCTGGACTCGATGAGTGCCGCTGGCCCCGGCCAGTGCGCCCCGGTGACGAGTTGCGCGTCGAGTGCGAGGTGATCGAGGTGCGACCGTCGAAGTCGCGTCCGGAGCAGGGTCTGATCAAGCTCCGAACGACCACCCTGAACCAGGACGACGAGGCCGTGCTGATGTATGTCGTGAACATGGTCGTGCCGCGCCGGAAACAACCTCCGTGTTGATGCCGCAAAGCGGGATCGCCGGAGAAGAATGCTCATGATCGAAATTTCGGATCCCGAACCGAATGCGTCGAATCCGAACGGGCCCTGGCGTTCGCGGGCAACGTATCCGACCGTGTCGCCACAAGCGCCAACCGTCTTGGGATGGAGGTGAATATGGACATCGGTTTCATCGGCTTGGGCGTCATGGGACAACCCATGGCGCTCAATCTTGCCCGCGCGGGCACACAACTCGTTGTCTGGAATCGCTCCGCTGACAGGAACGAGACTTTGCGAGCGGCGGGCGCAACGGTCGCGACGAATCCGGCCGAGATATTTAAACAGACCCGCACGGTATTCCTGATGCTGGTCGATGGCGACGCAGTCGACACCGTGCTCGGCCGCGGCACATCGCAGTTCAGTGCGAACGTTGCGCATCACACGATCGTCCACATGGGGACGACTTCGCCCGACTACTCGCGCGGACTTGAAAGCGACATTCGCAACGCCGGTGGCAGCTACGTGGAAGCGCCCGTCTCGGGCTCGCGCAAGCCCGCCGAGGCGGGCCAGCTTGTAGCGATGCTGGCGGGCGAAGACGCGGCCGTCGAAAGCGTCCGCCCTCTGCTCGAGCCAATGTGCCATCAGACGATTGTGTGCGGCCCGGTTCCGAATGGGCTTCTCATGAAGCTTGCGGTGAACCTGTTTCTGATGACCACGGTCGCCGGCCTTGCGGAAGCGGCTCATTTTGCCGATCGGCATGGTCTGGACATGCAGCAGTTTCGCGCCATCTTGGACGCCGGTCAGATGGCGAGCGACATCTCACGCGTGAAGATTCTCAAACTGGTGATGCGTGACTTCGATGTTCAGGGGTCGATCACCAATGTGCTGACGGTCAATCGATTGATTGCGGAGGCGGCCAGGGAAGCCGGGGTCGCGTCGCCGCTATTGGATGTCTGCCATGCACTATTCGGCGAGACGCTGGCGTTGGGGCACGGACAGTCCGACATCGCGGCCGTTGTCCACGCACTCGAGGCAAGAACCGATTCCAGCAAATGATCGCGTTCGACTAGGCCAATAACTTCGTGGCGGCATCAATGAGGTCGCCACGCAGATCACCCGACTCCGCTATTAAGCCGGTGACATATGCGCCGTTAATGAGGAGCGCTATCTGAGACGCGGTACGGTTGGGATCATCAACGCCCAGCCTGATCGCGATCGTTGCGAGCCGCGCCCGCATTTCGTCCTTATTGTCTCGGGCGATAACCCGGCCAGGATGGCTGTCGTCGGGAAACTCCGCCACCAGGTTAAGAAAGGGGCAGCCACGAAAGGCGGGGTGCGCAATCCGTTTCGCGATTCCTGATAGCAGCGCGTCCAGCAAAGCGCGGGGGTCCTCAGCGTGCTTCTTTTCAACGTCATCCCACCACGCCCAGAACAACCGATCTTTCTCCGCTGCGAAAGCAGAGATCAAAGCGTCCTTGGAGTCGAACACGCGATAGAGGCTCGTCTTCGACACCCCGGATTGCTCGACGACCGTGTCGACGCCGATGGCACGGATGCCCTCGCGGTAGAACAGATCGCTTGCCGTCGCGAGGATACGCTCCCGTGCGCTTACTTCGCCCTTTGGCGGGGCTCCCCTGCGGGGTCGGGCTCCTGCCTTCATATCCGCCAACTCCTTTCATTCGGATTTTCTGGTTGACAAAGTAACAGATCGGTACCTACTATGAAAGTTACGTACAGGTCTGTTACTTTATAGGATACGCCAATGCGGGTGATCGAAGCGGAAACCTTTTCGGGCTATGACGGGTTGCGGCAGATCGAATCACCCAAGCCGCAACCGGCAAAGGGCAGGGTGCTGGTTCGCGTGAGGGCCGCTGGCGTCACGCCGCTCGAATACACGCTCCTGTCGGGCGGACACCCACGCGCCAAGGCGCCGCTGGTGCTCGGCAACGAGGGCGTCGGCGTTATCGAGGACGCAGGCGACTCGGGGTTCGAGGTAGGAAGCCGCGTGATGTTCACGGGACCCTATGGCGTTGCTGAGAATGGCGCATGGCAGGAATGGCTGCTGGTGAGGCCGGAACATCTGGCGTTGGCTGACGCGATCGGGGACGTCGTCGCAGCCAGCATTCCGGTGGCCTATCTGACGGCACAGATCAGCCTCACCGACGCCGGGTTCAAGCCGGGCATGACCGTTCTGGCTCCTGGAATCGGCGGGTCGGTCGGCAACGCGACCTATCAGCTCGCGCGGGCACAGGGCGCCGGCAAGGTGATCTCTACGGCTGGCAGCGCGGCGAAAGCCGCGAGGGCACGCGAACTTGGCTTCGAGCACGTGATTGACCTCACCGCGGAAGGTCTCGCCGACGGTGTTCGTCGGATAACGGCCGGCAAGGGCGTCGATATCGTCATCGAGAGCATCGGTGGCACTGTGACGAGTGAGGCGCTGAGCAGCCTGAGTCGCGACGGTGTCTTGATCACGTTGGGCTACTCCGCTGGCCGCAGAACGACCATCGACGTCACGGACCTCATCTGGAAGGGCGCGCGGATGGCCGGCTTCTCCCTGTTCGCCCAGTCACCGGCGACGATCGCCACCGCGTGGCAGCACATCATCCCATTGATCGTAAGCGGATCAGTCAAACCGATCGTCGAGCGGGTCTACCCCCTCGCTGATGCGGGCGAAGCCCTGCGTCACCTGATAGAGGATCGGCCATTTGGAAAAGTCATTTTAACGATGTGACCGGCATCGCTAGCGGATATTCACAGCTCCCACGCGCACCTATTCCATTCGTGCAACGGGACGGCGTTCCGGTTCGAGGTCTAGCCGCCGGACAGCCAAGGAGATGATCGACTGGCTGGCAGCTGACCGCCAGCCCAGAGGCGTTGTCAACCGGAATCAGCAATCAACGGAGTAGTCGTTATGGATAAGTTGCAGGGAAAGGTGGCCGTCATCACTGGCGGTTCGTCGGGGATAGGCCTCGCCGCCGCGAAGCTCTTCGTCGCCGAGGGCGCCTACGTGTTCATTACCGGCCGTCGCCAGAAGGAGCTCGACGAAGCGGTGAGGGCCATCGGAGGCAATGTGACTGGCATCCATGGAGACGTCACCAATCTGGATGATCTTGACCGTCTCTATGAGAGCGTCAACGCAACAGGGCGAAGAATCGACATCGTCTTCGCCAACGCTGGCATCGCTGAGTTCGCCGCGTTGGGCAATATCACCGAAGCGCATTTCGACAAACTGTTCAATACCAACGTGAAGGGAGTGCTCTTCACCGTCCAAAAGGCTCTGCCGCTCCTGAATGACGGCGGATCGATCATTCTCACGGGCTCCGTCGCGAGCGCCAAAGGGACGCCCGCCTTCTGGGTCTACGGCGCGACCAAGGCCGCCATCCGCAATTTCGTACGCGGTTGGACTGTGGAGTTGAAGGATCGTCGCATCCGTTCCAACGTCCTTAGCCCGGGGCCAATTGATACCCCGGTCATTGGTCAGCAGCCTCCGGATGCTATTGCGAGAATTCTATCTACCATCCCGATGGGACGCATGGGGGAAGCCGACGAAGTTGCTAAAGCTGCTCTATTTCTCGCTTCGGATGACTCGAGTTTCGTCACGGGCATCGAACTCTTCGTGGACGGGGGCAGGGCTCAGATCTGACATCGATCGATTCGCTTCGCCGCCTTGTTCGCACGTCGAAAACCGAAGAATCGACGTGTTGCGCGAAGCTCCGAATATCGTGACTACAGCGCGCGCCTTCCCCAAATGGATTGGCTGACATTCCGCAACCCGATGTCCTATGAGGCATGCCCGGACGCCGCGTCCACTTAGGCGTCCATCGAAGATGGAGTTTCATCATGAAAGTTATTGTGCTCACCGCATATGGCGACCCTGCAACGGGACTTGAATTCCGTGAGTTGCCCGAACCCGCCAGTCCGGGCGCGGGCCAGGTGATGGTCGCGGTCGACTACGCTCCTATCAACTTCAGCGACATTCTCGTCGCGCGGGGCTTGTATCCGCTACATCCGGAATTGCCATCCGTGATCGGCTACGAAGGTGCGGGGCGTGTGCTGGAAGTTGGCGCCGGAGTCAGCAACGTCAGGGTCGGCGATCGCGTAACTCTCCCGATGGGCAGCTTCACCTGGCGCGAGCGGATGGTCGTCAACGTGGACGGCATAGTCGCGCTTCCCGCCGACGCCGACCCTAGTCAGTTGGCAATGCTTACTATCAATCCGCCCACCGCGCACCTGCTGCTCGAAACATATGTGCACCTTGGGTCGGATGACTGGATTGCAATCAACGCCGCCAACTCGGCCATAGCGCGCTGGATAGTCGGCTTCGCCAAGCAAAAAGGTGTCAGGACTCTCGGACTCGTGCGCCGCGCTGAGGCTGTGAGTGCCGCGCAAGAAGCGGGATGCGACCTGGTCTTGCTGGACGATGATGACGCGCCGACGAAGATGACAGCGGCGCTGAACGGAAAGCGCGTGCGGCTTGCATTGGATGCTGTCAGCGGGGAAGCTGCTGGCCGTCTGGCGAAGCTGCTGGGCCCTCGCGGCACACTGGTGTCGTATGCCGCACCAAGCTTTGCTGCTATAGCGGTTAGCCCTTTCGACGTCATCTTCAATGACCTGACCATTCGTGGCTTTTCTTTGGGCAATCCGGACTTCGCCGGACAGATTCCCGGCGCCATCATGCAGGCGTCAAAGATGGTGGCGGCAGGCGAAGTTGCAATTCCAGTGGCCGCGACATATCGGCTGGAGGAAATCGGCGCCGCAATCTCCCATCAGATGCGAGGCGGAAAAGTTCTTCTGAAAGTCAGCGGCTAGGTGCAGCACATCAGGCAATGGCCAAACTGCGAGTGCGTGATATTTTGCCTTGGTCAACGCGTTGCATCGCGGGCAACGCTGAGGCAGCAGAAGCCGCAATTTTTAGCCACGGTCGCTGGGACGGTAGTCGGTCGCTGTCCGGCCACGAACGGTTCTTAGCGTCTGATGTCGTCTTCAATGCGCGGCGATAAGAACACATCACGTCAAACACGTTCTGGCGCAACGGCGAGTCAGGAAATTCTTCCCTTAGTACGAACAGTGCACTCTGCAATTCGATCATTCCGCCGGCTACATGTTTCGAGCAATATAAGTCTCAGTGCGCGGCAGTCATGCTGCACCTGAAAAAGGTGTGCACGCGCATCTGGCACATTCATGAAGCGCCTATGGCGCCCGAAACTTACTCACCGTTCGAGGTGGAGGCAATATGACGAAACAGGCACTTATCGTGGTCGATATACAGAACGACTATTTCGCTGGAGGTAAATGGATACTCGACGGGGTCGACGACGCGGCAGACAACGCACGTGACGTTATCGATGCTGCAAGAACCAAGGGCGACCTTGTCGTCCATATACGCCATGAAACCCTGGCGAAAGATGCGCCGTTTTTTGTGCCCAGCACCGAGGGTGCCCAACTCCATCCGAAGGCTGCGAATCTGCCTGACGAGCGTGTGATCGTTAAACATCACATGAACCCCTACCGCGAGACCGACCTTCAGAAGATTCTCGAGAATCACGGAATCGAAGCGGTTGTCGTAGTCGGAAATATGAGCCACATGTGCATCGACGCGGTCACTCGCGCTTCGGTCGACTTCGGCTACAGGACGACAGTCGTTCACGATGCGTGCGCCACTCACGATCTTGAATTCAACGGTGTAAAGGTGCCCGCTACGCAAGTGCATGCCGCGTTCATGGCAGCACTGAGTTTCGGGTACGCCGAAATTGTTTCTGCCGCAGCCTTTTTAGACTCCAAGGGGCAAAGAGCCGCTTAAAGAAACGAAAGCCCGGCACGCATGCCGGGCTTTCGTCAATCGGACTTCCGCATCCGCATTGTCTGGCGGCTCATGCGCAAGCGGCCCCTCAAGAGCCACGCAGGGTGGTCTTGAGCGGCCGGCAAATCAGGACTATTGCGAGTACTTCGGCATCGCATCCATCTATAAATCCAGCGTCAGATTCGCGCCGGTCGCACGCGAAACGCAGATACACATCAGTTTTTCATCATTACGCTGTTCGCTCGACAGCACGTCGTCGCGATGATCCGGGCTACCGCTAGTCACCTTAACCGCGCACGTGCCGCACTGACCCGTGTGGCACGACGCAGGTGCGTCGATGCCGGCGGCGTGAACGGCATCCAGAACAGTTTGATTTGCCGCTACTTCAATGACTTTCCCGCTCCTCGCGAGCGTCACTGTGAGTGGGTGATTCTCTGTCGCGCTAACAGCACTCGTAAAGCGCTCGAAACGGATGCGCTTTTCATCAACGCCGGCAATGCGGCCGCCGTTGCGGACAGCATCGATCAGGCGCGCCGGTCCGCAGACACAAAAGAGCGTGTCGCGCGGCGCCGCGCCAATCAATGCCGCGGGATCGATACGCGTACCTTCATCAGCCGGATAGACGACGAGGCGCCCTCCGAATTGTGCTTCGAGTTCTTCGAGGAATGGAGCTTCGCTGCGCGACCTGACCGCGTAGTGCAACTCGAAAGGCTGGCCTCGCGCAGACAACGCATGCATCATCGACTTGATCGGCGTAATGCCGATACCGCCTGCGATCAATATCGTGCGAGGCGCATGATCGTCGAGACGGAAGTGGTTTTCCGGCAATCCGCAATGAAGCGTCAGACCCAGCCGGAACGCGTCATGCACGCTTGTCGAGCCGCCGCTGCCGGCGTCCTCGCGCAGCACCGCGATTTCATAGACGTTGCGCTGTCCCGGATCCGAAGCTATCGAATAACGGCGCGTGCCTGCAGTGCCATCGGCAAGCCTCACCGGCACCTCCAGGTGCGCACCCGCGCTGATTTCGGGCAAGGCCGCGCCGGCGATATCGCGCAGTTCGTACGCGCGCACGCGTGCCGTCAATTGACGCACGCCAGTGATCTTGAGCGTGAGCGGGCCATCGCCGAACTGGTCGGGTTGACGCTGCGCCGACGCCTCGGCCGACACTTGCGCCAGTTGTTCTTTCATGTGGCGCAACCGCGCGTGAACTGGCGCGACCATGCGGGTTATTTCCGCTTCAGTAAAGCGCGGCGTGATGTGTTGCGGACAGTTCCAGTCGAATCCTTCGATGCTAATCACAATGACCCGTTCGACGCGGCCGTCGTAGCCCGGCGTGCGCACGCGCTCGACAAGTGCGGGATCATCCGCGATCTCGACGGTATGCGCGCGGCCCAGAAGCTTCAGGCGCCGCTGGTTCGCGTAGTCCATCACGATCATCGCGATACGGTCGTCTTTCTTCAGATTGCCGACGCTGATGTACTGGACGTTGCCGACGAAGTCGGTAAAGCCCAGCGTCCTGTCGTCGATGACTTTCAGAAAACCGGCCGGGCCGCCGCGATGCTGCACATAGGGCCAGCCGGTTTCGCTGACGGTGGCCTGATAGAAGTGGTCGGCGGCCTTGATGAAGTCGATCTCGCGGCGGCCCAGGCGATCACCGCGGTCCGACGTCCGGTCCAGATGCGCATACTGTTCCCGGCTCCCCATCAGGGTCTGGATTTCGCGCACCTGGGCGGTGAATGCGATATCGGAAAAAGCACGTCCCATGGTCAGCTCCTCGTCGTCGAGTCAGGCAATCACGTCATCAAGTTGTCGGCACGCCGGCGCCTCAGGCGGCCAGCTTCAAGCTGACCTTCGGGAAATCGATATCGACCTGGCTCGCCTTGCCCAGCACGTTGGTCAGGAAGTTCATGCCGACATGAGTGATGATTTCGACGATATCGGAGTCGCTGTAGCCGGCACTGCGCACCTCGGCGAGTTCGAGTGTGCTGATTTCGCCTTTGTTTTCCATCAGGCTGCGCGCGAATTTCACGGCAACCGCGGCTTGTTCATCTTCACTGGTGCCATTGCGGGCCGCCGCGACTTCTTCCGCGGACAGGCCGGTTTTACGGCCGATGGCGGTATGCGCGGAGACGCAGTATTCGCAGCCGTTCTGTTGCGCGAGGGTCAGCGCGATCCGTTCGCGCGTCAATGCGTCCAGGGTGCCGGCGTTCGCGATGCCGTGCAGGCCCAGAAAAGCGCGCAGCGCGACCGGAGAGTTGGCGAAGATCTTGAGGAAGTTGGGAACCATGCCCAGTTGGGCGTGGATGGCGTCCAGCAGGGCTTGCTGTTCTTCGTTGGCGTTGGTGTTGTCAACGGTGGTAATGCGGCTCATGGTGATTCCCGGATTGAATTGAAGGGGGACCGCTGCGGCAACCGCCGTTTTGAGCGGACGACCTCAGTCTGGTTGATTCCCGCCATAATAGGAATCGTTGCTACCGGGAATGGATTGTTACCAGACGAGGAATAACGTGGATCGACTCGAAGCAATGACCATCTTCGTTGCGGTGGTCGAGGAGGGCGGGTTCGCCGCTGCGGCGCGCAAGATGAAGATTTCGCCGCCGGTGGTCACACGCGCGGTGAATAACCTGGAGGCCATGATGGGCGTGCGGTTGCTTGCAAGGACCACGCGCATCGTCCGGTTGACCGAGGTCGGGGCGCGTTACGCGAACGATTGCCGGCGCGTGCTCGCCGACCTGGCGGAGTCAGAGGAGGCTGCGGCGGGCACGCATCGCTCGGTGCGCGGGCGGCTGGTCATTACTGCGCCGTCGCTGTTCGGGCGGATGTTCGTCACGCCGATCGTGACCGCTTATCTGCGCCGCTATCCCGACACGGAAGTCGAGTGCCGTTTTCTGGACCGGGTGGTCAACATGATGGACGAGGGGGTCGACGTCGCGATCCGAATCGGCCCGCTGCAGGACTCGAGCTATCAGGCGCTACCCGTGGGGCAGGTACGGCGGGTGGTCTGCGCGTCGCCTTTGTATCTGCGGCAGCACGGCACGCCGCTCACGCCGGCGGATCTGACGCAGCACGTGTTGATCTCGACGGCAGGCCTGACGCCGTCGCCGGACTGGCGGTTTGCCCATGCCGAGGAGCCGGCCGTCGTTCATGTGCGTCCGCGGCTTACGGTGTCGTCCAATGACGACGCGATCGTCGCGGCGCTCGATGGATTCGGCATCACGCGGCTGTTGTCATACATGGTGGCGAAACATCTGGCGGCGGGGACGCTGACGGAAGTGTTGCGCGAGCATGAAACCACCGTTGTGCCCATTCATGTCATGCAGCACGAAGGACGTCACGCACCAGGGAAGGTTCGGGCGTTTCTGGACATGGCTACGGAAGCACTGCGCGGCGACCCGGCTTTGACTTTGAAGAAGCGCGGCAGGACAGGGCGCTAGCTGGCGGGTTGCCACGGTAGCCGCGGGCGCTTGGCGCTCAGAGGTTTCATGACAGCACGAGCTGTGGCTCAGTGATGCGGTGAATCGGCGTGGGATCTGCGCAATCGGACGGTGGCCGCACGCGAAACCGCATCACACCTTGAGCGGGCAGAAGGCACGGCAAATCCATTGCCAGTCGAGGGGCTGCGGCGCCGCACTACGTCACGCTCGCTAACTCACGAACGCCGCCGCAGGAAGTCGACGACAAGTCTTGTAGTCGCGGCCGGCTGTTCTTCCGTGATCCAGTGGCCGCAATCCGGGATGATCACATCTTCCACGTTATCAGCCGCACACCGTATCACCGTGCCGATCATAGGACCGAATGTAGCTTCGCCACCCAAGGCCAGGACCGGCATCTGAAGCTTGCCCTGAGCGAGGAACGTCCTGTTGTCGATCGCATCCTGGCTGAACGCCAGGAACTGGGCAAAGCCCGCTCGCATTGCGCCGGGTTGCGCATAGAGCGCCGCATAATGCTGGCGCTTCGCTTCATCAAACCGCCTCGGGTCCCGGGAAAGTTCGTTCCAGAAACGGTCGAGATAGATGCGCTCGCGGCCGGCGACCAGGCGCTCCATGTCTTGACCACCGAAGCCGAAGTGCCACATCGCCGGATCCTGTCTGATCTGATCCCATGGTCCGACGCCGGGCAGCGGCGCATCGATCGCCACCCATCGGCTCACACGCTCGGGGTGGGTGGCGGCAACTGCGAAGCCGACCATGATGCCGATGTCGTGCGTCACCAGTTCGGCCGTACGCACACCCAGGGCGTCCAGGACGCCCACCACGTCCGCCGCCTGATTCTTCTTGTCATAGCCGCCGTCAGGCTTCGACGAGAGGCCCAGCCCACGCAGGTCGGGCACGACAATCATGTGGTCTTCGATGAGTGCGCTCGCCAGATGACCCCACATGTCGCCCGTTGTGCCGAAGCCGTGCAGCATGACCACTGCCGGGCCATGACCGCCGACCCGCACATGGATGGATGCACCGTTGGTTTCGATCGTCCGCGTCTGCATCTCAGCCGGGAAGGGATAAACCCCGTCTACGTGGGCATGCTCGCTCATCTGTGTACTCCAGGATTGCTTCTAGTTGACGGGATTGGCGGCTCGTTGTGCGGTGGCGAATCGCCCGGTTAGTCATGCTAACAACGTAGAAGTGCGCTTTGAAGCGGTTCGAGTTGGGTTCATGCGGTCATCCTATCCGGGCGGCTTGACGTCGACAAGTGAACAGGTTGCTCATTCTTTTTCCACCTGCGCAACAATGTTGATACATCTCTGGCCGGCCCTCTTGTTGACGGCAGCGAGAAAAATACAGGTCGTGCAACTGCGTCAAGTTCACTTCGGCGGCGGGCTTCGACAATGTCACTTTGCCGCCTTGCACCAGATACACATGATCGGCGACATCGAGCGCCATATGCGTGTTCTGCTCGACCAGCAAGATCGTGCGGCCTTCTGACTTCAGCCGTTTCAGAATATCGAACACCTCTCGCACCATAACGGGCGAAAGTCCGAGCGAGGGCTCGTCGATCAGCAGCACCTTGGGGTCCGAAATGAGTCCGCACCCCATCGCCAGCATCTGCGCCTGACCGCCCGAGAGGGTGCCTGCCTGATGACGGCTGCGTTCGCGCAGCAGCGGAATCAGCTCATAAACGCGTTCGAGGTTGGTTCGAACCGCATAGCGGCATGGCTTCGCGAATGCCTCCATCATGAGATTCTCTTCGATGGTCATGTCGCGGAAAATCATGCGGCCTTCCGGAATCAGTGCCACGCCCTTTGCGGCCATGTTCCAGGTTGGTTCGCTCGACGTGTCCCTACCAACCAGCGAGGTATGGCCACGCAACACCGGAATCAGACCCATGATCGTGCGCAGCAGCGTGGTTTTTCCCGCGCCGTTAGGCCCGACGATCGTTTTCATCCCGTCGACTACGAAGGCCAAGGCCTGCCCAAGCTGATCGCCACACCGTGCGTCGCACCGAAGTGCAAAAACAAACCTATGTGCCGAAGCTGATTTCCGGCGAGTGGACCGGCACGATGAACCTGACCGAGCCGCAGGCCGGTTTCGATCTCGCGCTGGTGCGCACGCGTGCCGAGCCGCAAAGCGACGGTTCGTTCAAGCTGTTCGGCACGAAGATTTTCATCATGTGGGGCGAGCACGCCATAGCGGAGAACATCGCGCATCTCGTGCTGGCGCGCACGCCGAATGCGCCGGAAGGTGTGAAGGGCATTTCGCTCTCCATCGTGCCGAGGTTTCTCGTGAATGAAGACGGTTCGCTCGGCGAGCGCAACGACGTGCACCGCGTGTCGATCGAACACAAGCTCGGCATCAAGGCGAGCCCGACCGCGGTGCTGCAATTCGGCGACCATACATGTTCATCATGATAAATGCGGCGCGTTTTGCTGTCGGCAGGCAAGACGTCTGTTCTTTAATTTTACATAATATAAATTATCAATGTCAGTGGTACCTAAAGAGGTGTTGCATAGTTTGCCTTCATAGCCTAGATCGAACGCAACGGTCATGTATCATTTGGCACCTTTTTACCGTTGCATCGATCAATGGCTTTCCTTCAGGCTTGGAGTGGGAAGCTGAGCGACAAGTCTGGACCATTCGTTACGTTCGATAACCGCTGTAAGAAATCTTCGGCGATATCAATTCTTACAAAACTGTTGCGATCGAGAAATTGACCCCAGAGGGGCATGTTGCGAAATCGCGATTTCGCAACCTTCGCGCTCGCCATGTACCCCTTTGGAAAGCACAGTTGATAAGCGCGTAGGTTATAGAGCCATGAAGTTCCGGCAACGCGTGTCGCCTCTGGCTGGTTGCGCCTTACGTGATCGAAAAGCGAGCGGAGTTCTGCAAGTCGCACAGGCAGGCGGTCGATGCTTAAAGGAGAAACCATGGGCGGCTCTATATTCTGGAAGTGAATGCGCACGCATTTCGCATCCTGCTTAGCATATGAAAAACAACCGAACGTCGCGACCATGGATTGCGGCTGGGAAGCTTCAGTTCGCGCAAGATAAAAACGATATGTCCAGTCGCACAGATCGGCCGCTTGGCTCAAACCATCTACGTAGCAGCGCCAGGTAGGATGATCTTGGTCGAAGTCCCGGCCAAGCCCGAAGCGGACGTAGATATTCGTATAGTCGAGCAACGCACGCTCGATTGGCATATCGATCAAAGCGACAGCGGCCCGTGCAAAGTCGATTTGCAGATCAAAGAACTCCTTGCTGTATCGCATCCAGGCACCCCTCTTAAGCAGGGATTGTCGGCGATCTAGGGAGCTTCGTCGACTGACCGCTCGTGGCCGATACTGTTGAAAAAGTCGCCGCGGGGCTTATTCAGTTTCCCCTCTAGAAAATCGGCCTCTCAGATCGCCCTACAAACCGCTCGCGCACGCCGGTCAAGGGTAAGAAGACCCCTGAAAACCTAGCGAGAACGACGGTCAGCGACTTTTTCAACAGTATCGGCCGACTGCACGCGTTCAGTCTCCCGCACCGTAAGCAGCCGGTCGGAACGATTCGCCCGGGTTAGTGGCAGCTTCATGGCGTCATAACTCAGCGGGTGCAACCGGCCATGAAGAGACGGTCGACCTTGTGTCTCAGATCGCTAACAATTCTACGGGGTCTTGGACCAAGGTCCATTCGAATGCAGCAACGTTCGTTACCTTACAAATTAGAAATAACTTAAAAACAGCGAGTTAAATTTACCTTTATGCCTGATGCATGTTCAGCCGCGATAAATAAACACCATTTAACACTCAGATAATATCAACTGTATAGTCGGCCGATCTGAAGTTTTGTAGAATCGCGCGACGGCGGCATGGCTTGATCAGCTAACAAGAAGAGAGAGGCGGTATGGGCGCGCAGGACATAATCGGGGCAATAACTGGCGGACTCGTCCAGAGTGACCGCCTGCTGAAGCTGGATACTTCGCTCGGAAATAGTGTCCTGGTGCCCCAGCGGGTCGTCGGTCATTCACGAATCGGCCGTAATTACCAGTTCACGGTAGACGTTGTTTCAACATCCGCCACGGTTGAGCTCAAGACGCTGATTGCCCAGCCCGCCACGCTCTGGGTGCAGCAGAGTGACAGGTCGTATTTGCCTCATCACGGCTATGTTCACACGGCCCGCCGTCTCGGGTCGGATAGCGGGCTCACGAGTTATCAGATCGGCTATGCGTCATGGATGCACTTTCTGCGTTTTCGCAAGGATGCGCGAATCTGGCAGGACAAACCGGCTGACGAAATCCTGACGGATGTATTCAACATGCACCCACAGGCTCAAGGTGCATTCCGCTTAGCCCTGAGCAAACCATTACCCTCGCGCTCGTTCTGCATGCAATACGAGGACGACTGGAATTTCGTGCACCGTCTGATGGAAAGCGAAGGCCTGTTTGGCTACTTCGAGCAGGCGAGCGATGGCAAGTCGCATACGCTCATCGTGACGGACAGTCTCGACACCTTCCAGCCACTTTCGCCGCAGACAGTTGAGTTTTATCGCGCGGGCACGAACAACGAAACCGATGCCCTGGTTCAGTGGTCAGGCACAAGAACGCTGCAAAGCACGACGCTCACCACTCGCACCTTTGATTACAAGGTCCCCGCTTCATCAGCCAACCCGAAAGGCACCAACATCCCAACGCTGCCTACACAGGGAAACCTGCCCCAGCAAGCCGAGGTGTATGAATATACCGGGGCCTATACCTACGGCATGCAGGACCGGGGCGATACGCTCTCAAAGATCCGCATGGAAGAGTGGGAATCGCGGGCAAAGCGTTTTTACGGTTCAGGCGGTATGCGAGGTGCGGATGCCGGCTGCTGGTTCGAACTTGACAGTCACCCTGACCACGCCACGGATAGCGCACAGAACCGACAGTTCGCCGTTATTGAAGCCGCATGGTTCATCGAGAATAACCTCCCGGTGTCCAGCCAGGCGGCCGACTTCCCGCATAGCCTGAAGGGCGACCTTGCGACGATCAGAGCGAGTCACGCCTCTGACGAGTCATTGAAGGTCGGACATGCTGATGGCAGTGAAGGCTTCTTCCTTGCGGAAATTGAGGCACAACGCAAGGTTGTTCCGTTTCGCAGCCCGTTTGACCATCACAAACCGAAGATGCACTTGCAGACCGCGATTGTTGTCGGTCCAGCCAACGAAGAGGCCTACACAGATTCACTGAACCGTATCAAGATGCGCTTCCACTGGGACCGGCTCAATAACGGTGACGAAAAAGCGTCATGCTGGGTGCGAGTTGCCATGTCCAATACGGGGGGCGGATACGGTGGCGTGCATGTGCCACGAATCGGCGAAGAAGTGTTAATCAGCTGGGTAGACGGCGACTGCGACAGGCCGCTCGTAACGGGCCGGGTCTACAACGGCGCGACGCAACCGATCTGGCATTCCAATGGCCTGCTGTCAGGCTACAAGTCAAAGGAATATCAGGGCAGCGGCTACAACCAGATGGTGATGGATGACTCGACGGGTCAGAACCGCGTTCATCTCTATAGCACCAGCACAAATGCGCACTTGCATCTGGGTTACCTGATCGATCAAAGTGGTAACGCTCGTGGACCATATCTCGGCAGCGGCTTCGATCTGAAGTCCGACGCTTACGGTGCAGTGCGTGCCGGTCAGGGCCTGTATGTCACGACCTATCCGGTAACCAGTCAGCCGCTAGATGCACGGCAGGCAACCTCGCAACTGGTGAATTCGGAAAGCGTGCTGGAATCGATGTCCGACGCCAGCACCACACATCAAGCCGAAAGCCTCAAGGACGGTCACGATTCGCTGAAGTCCTTCACCGACGCAACACAGAACAGCGTGTCGGGCTCATCATCGGGTGGAAACACCGCCGGCGGTGGAGTCGGAAGCACGAATGCGTTCAAGGAACCGGTCATGCTGTTCGCCAGTCCGTCCGGCATCGCACTGTCCACGCAGAAATCCATTCATATCACGAGCAATGCACAGACCAACCTCGTGAGTGGCCAGAGCACGCATATCGCGAGCGGCAAATCGCTGCTTGCGAGCGTCGCCGAAAAGCTTAGTCTGTTCGTACAGAATGCAGGCATGAAGTTCTTCGCGGCGAAGGGCAAGGTAGAAATTCAGGCCCACTCCGACAACATCGAAGTGACAGCACAAAAGACTATGAAATTGCTGTCCGCGACGGAAAACGTCGAAGCAGCAGCGAAGCAGGAAATTCTGCTGACATCGAGCGGTGCCTATATCCGGATCAAGGACGGCAACATCGAGATTCACGCGCCCGGAAAAATCGACGTCAAGGGTGGGCAGCATTCATTTGCCGGACCGACCAATCTCGAAACACCGCTTCCCGTTCTTCCGCAAGGCGATGTGAAAATCGGCAACGCGTATACCCTCTCGCGATAACAACAATGATTATCAGCCCCCCTTTCTTGCCCGCGGCGGGGACGACGTCCAACGACGCGAACGCCTTAGATCCTGTGATGGACGCCGTCGACCAGTTCGAAATGGCACACGGTATCTATCCCATCGCCTTTGACCGACGGTGGCATACCGGCATCCATTTAATGCCAGCTATGCAGAACGAACGCGTCAGGGCCATCGCGGACGGTGAAGTCGTGGCGTATCGTGTGTGTCAGAAAGCGATCGACGGCGGTAGCGGAACACCCGACG
>NZ_JARESV010000033.1:0-96789 GCF_046026985.1 Paraburkholderia sp. RL18-101-BIB-B | reverse complement strand
GCACCTGACGCTGAAAGATCCGTCGGTGCCGGTGAATGTGAACTTGCAGACCTATGCCGGTCCGGAATCGCGCTATTGCCCGGCAGCGGTGTACGAGTTCGTGAAGAACGACGACGGCAGCGAGCGCCTCGTGATCAACGCGCAGAACTGCGTGCACTGCAAGACCTGCGATATCAAGGACCCGACGCAGAACATCGTGTGGGTCACGCCTGAAGGTGGCGGCGGTCCGAACTATCCGAACATGTGATCGATGCTTCACTTGCCTTCGCAGCGCCTGCTTCTGAATGCTCGCGCTGTGAAGGCAAAAAACTCAACGCCGCCCCACCGCTTCAATCCGCTCGCGCACCTTCGCCACAACGGGCGCCCAGTCGCCGACGCGCGGCTGTCGAACCAGTTCAACCGAGTCGTACCACGCCGTCTCCGGCGAGCCATCGCCCCAAAACCAGGCGGACACGTGATCGATCATCAAGCAGGTCGGCACGCCGAGCGCTCCCGCCAGGTGCGCGGGCCCGCTGTCGATCGTAACCACCATATCCAGATTCGTCTGCAACGCCGCGACATCGTCGAAGCCGGACTGAAAATGATGCGTCAGATCCACGACGCCGAGACCCTTGGCGCGCCACTGCGCAACCGTCTCCCCGCGCCCCGGCGACAACGCAAAATAGCTCACGCCAGGCACGTTCAACAGCGGTTCGATTTGCTCGACAGGCACCGAACGCCGCATGTCGCGAACATGGTCCGGATTGCCGTTCCACACCAGCCCGACCTTGCGATTGCCTTGCCTGCCGGCCGTGTGCGCTTCGACTCGTTCGCGCCATGTCTGCTCACGCGCTGGATCAGCGCTTAAGTACGGCGCGCCCCATCCCGTTGCGCCGAAAATCCCGAGCCGCAGCGGCAGGCTCATCAGCCCGCAGTGAAAATCCGGCTGTGTCTCCAGGCTCGTTTCGAGAGGCAAATCGGCGGGCAGCATCCGTTCGAATAAATGCCGCAAGGGTCCGTCATGGCCGAAAATCACCCGGCCGCCCTCGCGCCGCGCCCGCTCGGCCAGCAGCGGCAGAAAGCGCACCGCCCAGAGGCAATCGCCATTGCCTTGCTCGCCGTAGACCACCAACGTTTTGCCCGCAAGCGATTCGCCCTGCCAATGCGCGCTGATCGCCGCGAGCGCCTGCTGCGCGTTATTCAATTCGCCCGCTGCAAACGCGATACGCGACTCGTAATGCGCCCAGCCTTCGGCAACACGTCCGCTACGAATCTCGAGTTCCGACAGATCGAACAATGCATGGGCGTTATCCGGCGAGAGCGTCAGGACTTGCCGCAGCAACGCCTCGGCCTCGCCGAACCGCGCCTGCTCCTTGATGCACAACGCCAGCTTGTGAAGCGCCACCGGATTGCCGGGAACGACACGCACCGCTTCACGCAACAGCGCCTCGGCCGTGGCGAAGTCGTCGCGTTGCTGAACGGCCGCCGCGCGCCAGATCAGCGCGTTGGCGTCTTCGGCATCGCGCGAGAGCAGCAGGCTGGTGGCCGAGTCGACCAGCGGCCAGTCGCGTAGCACGAAGGCCGTTTGCGCAATCGTATGCAGCAGCGTGGGTTCGCAGGAAGGATCGAGTTGATAGGCGCGCACCAGTGCAGCAAGTGCCTCGCGCTGGTTCGCCTTGTCACGGCCGGCGTGTTGCAACAGCGCCTGACCGAACGCCAGGCAATCGCCGGCGGCGGCATCGGGCGCGGCGGCACGCGCACGCAGGCCCGCGAGGTGGCTCGCTGACGGCCCGAAATTGAGATCGGTCATAGAGACGGCACTGCTCACGCAGAACAGGTACAGAGACGCCTGAAACAGGCCCGTTAAGGCGCGCTCGCCGCGATCTTCGGCGTGCTGACGGCGACGTCACCGCATTGCGCGCGATGGCGCAGCGCATGGTCGATCAGCACCAGCGCGAGCATGGATTCGGCGATCGGCGTGGCGCGAATGCCGACGCACGGGTCATGCCGTCCGAACGTTTCGACGATGACCGGTTGCCCCGCCTTGTCGATCGAGCGGCGCGGCGTGCGAATGCTCGAAGTCGGTTTGATCGCGATCGACACCGTCACGTCCTGTCCGGTCGAAATACCGCCGAGCACACCGCCTGCGTGATTGCCGACGAAGCCCTCCGGCGTCAATTCGTCGCCATGCACCGAACCGCGTTGCGCGACGCTGGCGAAGCCCGCGCCAATCTCGACGCCCTTCACCGCGTTGATGCCCATCATGGCGTGCGCAATGTCCGCGTCGAGACGATCGAACAGCGGCTCGCCGAGGCCGACCGGCACGCCGGACGCCACAACGTTGATGCGCGCGCCGATCGAGTCGCCTTCCTTGCGCAGCGCGTCCATATACGCTTCGAGTTGCGGCACGATCTCCGCGTTGGGCGCAAAAAACGGGTTCTCGCGCACGTGCACCCAGTCGACGAACGGCACGTCGATCTCGCCGAGCGCGGCCATATAACCGCGAATCTCGGTGCCGAACTTCTCGCGCAGCCACTTCTTGGCGACTGCGCCCGCGGCCACCGTCGGCGCCGTGAGACGTGCCGATGAACGGCCGCCGCCACGATAGTCGCGGATGCCGTATTTCTGCCAGTAGGTGTAGTCGGCATGGCCCGGGCGGAACGTGTCGGCGATATTGCCGTAGTCTTTGCTGCGCTGGTCCGTGTTGCGGATCATGAGCGCGATCGGCGCGCCGGTGGTCAGGCCTTCGAACACGCCCGACAGGATCTCGACCTTGTCGTCTTCCTGGCGCTGCGTGACGTGGCGCGACGTGCCAGGCTTGCGGCGGTCGAGTTCGAACTGGATGTCCGCTTCGCTAAGCGCCATGCCCGGCGGGCAGCCGTCGATCACGCAGCCGATAGCGGGGCCGTGCGATTCGCCGAAGGTCGTGACAGTGAAAAGCGTACCGAGCGTGTTGCCGGACATGGGCGTCGTCCAAAGAAATGCGGGGAAAGCAGTATTATGCCAGCCTCGTGGCGGCTGGACCGCGCCGCGCGGTCGTTTTGGCCGATCGGCCAGGGTGTGCATGCGCGGCCGCTTCCCGCCGGATCACCTGGCTTGTCGGGACGTACGCTATGCCGGGTAGGAATAGTCGCCCAAGACGCTTGCGTCGCCTGTTGCCTGGTCAGTCACGCAGCTGGCGGGTGCGCAAAACATCGCAAGGCGGGAACTTCCGCGCCGATATTGCGCACCGCCTACCCTAGCCGCGCGGTCATGCCGCCACCTTTCGCAAGCTCTCTCTGCCCGTGCGGTCACGTTTTCGGTTCCCGTGGTGCTGCTACCGAGCTTCAGCACCCCGGCCGCGCTACTTCCGCGCCCCGCGCAACTCGGTGACGATGTCCTGCAGCTTTTCAGGTGTCGCCAACGCCGGCTCGATCGGCTCGCCTACCGCCAGCGTGAGACGGCTCATGACGCCCTTATGGATCGGCCGCGGCCAGCGCGCGTCGTTGGCGCGCGAAAATACGCTGCCCCACAGGCCGCGCAGCGCCATCGGGATGACCGGCGCCGGCGTGCGCCGGATGATCTCGGTCACGCCGTGACGGAACGGATTCATGTCGCCGGTTCGGGTGAGCTTGCCTTCCGGAAAGATGCAAACCAGTTCGCCTTCGGCAAGCGCCTGCGCGCAGCGCTCATAAGCGCGCGTCAGCTTCTGCGCATCCTGATGCGCCGGCGCGATCGGAATCGCCTTCGCGTGACGGAACACCCAGCCGGCGAACGGCGTCTTGAAGATCTGGTGGTCCATCACGAAACGGATCGGCCGCGGGCTCTCGGCCATGATGACGATCGCGTCCACGAAACTCACGTGGTTGCACACGAGCACGGCCGCGCCCTCTTCCGGAATCCGCTCGGCATGCACGAGGCGAATCCGGTAGAACGTGTGCACCAGCACCCAGGCGATGAAGCGCAGCAGAAACTCCGGCACGAGCGAGTAGATATAGGTCGCCACGACGATATTGAGCAGCGCGGTGACGAGGAAAATCGCCGGAATGCCGAAGCCCGCCGAGGTCAGGGCGACGGCCATCAGCGACGAAACGATCATGAACAGCGAGTTCAGAATATTGTTCGCCGCGATGATGCGCGCACGGTGGCTCGGCTGGCTGCGGCTCTGGATCAGCGCATACAACGGCACGCTGTAGAGGCCGCCGAACATGGCGAGCAGGAACAGATCGGCCAGCACGCGCCAGTGGGCCGGCCGCACGATGAACTCGCCGACGCTCAGCAAATGCCCCGGCAGCGGCAGCGCGTGGCTCGCGAAAAATAGATCGATCGCGAACACGCTCATGCCGATCGAGCCGAGCGGCACGAGGCCGATTTCGATGCGCCGCTTCGAGAGCTTTTCGCACATCAGCGAGCCAAGGCCGATGCCGATCGAGAAGGTGCCGAGCAGGACGGTCACGACGTCCGGATCGGCGGACAGCACATTTTTCGCGAAGCTGAAAAACGACGACAGGAAGATCGCGCCGACGAACCACAGCCAGGAAATGCCGAGCAGACTCAGAAACACGGTGCGGTTTTCGTGCGCCAGCTTGAGGTTGCGCCACGTTTCGCTGACCGGATTCCAGTTGATCCGCAGATCGGCTTGCGGCGCGGGCGTGAGCGGCACGAAGCTCGACACCGCGCGCCCTACAACCGCGATCGCGACGCACGCGCAGGCGAGCACCACTGCGCCGTGTTCGACGAAACCAGCGCCCACGCCGCCGACAATCGTGCCGATCAGGATCGCCACGAAGGTGCCCATTTCGACCATGCCGTTACCGCCGACCAGTTCCGCCTTCGACAGATGCTGCGGCAGGTACGAGTATTTGACCGGTCCGAACACGGTGGAATGGACGCCCATCAGAAACGTGCACAGGTACAAAAGCGGTGCGCTATGCAGCCAGAAACCCGCGCCGCCGATCAGCATCACCACGATTTCGAAGCTCTTGACGAAGCGCGTGAGCATCGCCTTGTCGTACTTGTCGGCGATCTGGCCTGAGGTGGCCGACAGCAGCACGAACGGCAGAATGAAGATGGCCGAGATCAGGAACGCTGCCGTTTTCGGATCGACTCCGGAAAAGCGCGCCGCCTGATACGTGACGAGCGACGTGAAGCCGATCTTGAACACGTTGTCGTTCATCGCGCCGAGGAACTGGGTCCAGAAAAACGGCGCGAAGCGACGCTGGCCGAGCAGCCGGAACTGGGATTCGTGCGCTTCTTGTTGACGGGCGGCGCGGCGGGCGGCAGGTAACGGACGATCGCTCATGAAGTTCCGTGAACAGGCTAAAAGAACGACAAAGAAGAAAGCTCCATGCGCGGTGTCGCGCGCGGGCGTGTCAGCGGGCGGCACGCGGCGCCGGACTGCAAAGCGATTACGCGAGTTCGCACCGGCCTTGGCATCAAGCCAGCCCAAGGACCGGATACAAGGCAGGACATGAGGCCAAACCCAGCGCGGGACACAAAAAAAGCGCACGCTTTCGCGCGCGCCTTGACTGCCTCTTCGCGCTCACAGCAACGGCTAGCGCGTCGCAGTGAATCGCCGCGCATTAACGCGCCGGCTGCTGGTCCTGCTGTTCTTCCGGCCAGTCGCGGATATATGCCTTGAGCATGCGGTTTTCGAAACCCTGCTCTTCGACCACCGCCTTGGCGACGTCGTAAAACGAGATCACACCCATCAGCGTGCGGCTTTCCATCACCGGGAGATAACGCACGTGATGTTCGAGCATCATGCGGCGGACTTCGTTGACATCCGTTTCCGGCGTGCAGGTGAGCGGATGGTCGTCCATGACCTTGCGGATCGTGGAGGTGCCGACGCTGCCGCCGTTCTCGCTCAGCGTCAGAATGATTTCGCGGAACGTCAGCATGCCGACGAGGTCGCCGTATTCCATCACCACCAGCGAGCCGATGTCGTGCTCGGCCATGGCATTGACTGCGTCGTGCAGCGTGGTATCCGGCGTGACCGTGAATAGGGTGTTGCCTTTGACTTTGAGGATGTCGCTGACTCGCATGATTTGTCTCCCGTAATGCCCGCTAAGCTGGTAATGCATCGATGTTTTTCGATCCTAGCGGAAAGACCCATAAAAGGAAAGCGGCCCGCCCACCAAGGCGCAGCGGGCGTTCGCAGGTTCGAACCCGTAATTCCGAGCGTACGCGCATCGGGAAAACCGCGCTTGAAGCGCCGCATGCCGGTGATAGGATGGCCGCCACTTTCACCTTTCGCGAGGCCGTCCGTGGCCCCGCCGCCCAGCATGTCCGCGAACCGTTTCGACACGCTTGCGCTGCACGCCGGCGCCGCTCCCGACCCGACAACCGGCGCGCGCGCCACGCCGATTTACCAGACTACCTCGTTTTCGTTCCGCGACTCGGACCACGCCGCGGCGCTCTTCAATATGGAGCGCGCCGGTCACGTCTATTCACGCATCTCGAACCCGACCGTAGCAGTGTTCGAGGAACGCGTCGCCGCACTGGAAAACGGCGCGGGCGCGATCGGCACGGCGAGCGGCCAGGCGGCCTTGCATCTGGCCATCGCCACGCTGATGGGCGCGGGCTCGCATATCGTTGCCTCCAGCGCGCTGTACGGCGGCTCGCACAATCTGCTGCACTACACGTTGCGGCGCTTCGGTATCGAGACGACCTTCGTCAAGCCCGGGGACCTCGACGCGTGGCGCGCCGCGCTGCGCCCGAACACGCGGCTGCTGTTCGGCGAGACGCTCGGCAATCCGGGCCTCGACGTGCTCGATATCGCCGCCGTGGCGCAGATCGCGCATGAGCATCGCGTGCCTCTGCTAGTCGACTCGACCTTCACCACGCCTTATCTGCTCAAACCGTTCGAACACGGCGCGGACTTCGTCTATCACTCGGCCACCAAATTTCTCGGCGGCCACGGCACGACGATCGGCGGCGTGCTGGTGGACGGCGGCACCTTCGACTTCGAAGCCTCGGGGCGCTTTCCCGAATTCACCGAGCCCTACGACGGCTTTCACGGCATGGTGTTCAGCGAGGAAAGCACCGTCGCGCCGTTCCTCCTGCGAGCGCGCCGCGAAGGCCTGCGCGACTTCGGCGCATGCCTGCATCCGCAGGCCGCGTGGCAACTGCTGCAAGGCATCGAGACGCTGCCTTTGCGGATGGAGCGGCACGTCGCCAATACGCGCCGCGTGGTCGAATTTCTCGCCGGTCACGCGGCGGTCGAATCCGTCGCCTACCCGGAGTTGCCGACGCACCCGGACCACGCGCTCGCGAAACGCTTGCTGCCGCGCGGCGCCGGCGCGGTGTTCAGCTTCAATCTGCGCGGCGACCGCGCCGCCGGACGCGCCTTCATCGAAGCGCTCTCATTGTTCTCGCATCTCGCGAACGTGGGCGACGCGCGCTCGCTGGTGATTCATCCCGCATCGACCACGCACTTTCGCATGGACGCCGCCGCACTCGCCGCGGCCGGCATTGCTGAAGGCACGATCCGCCTCTCGATCGGCCTCGAAGATCCCGACGATCTGATCGACGACCTCAAGCGCGCGCTGAAGGCCGCGCAGAAAGCGAGCGGTTCGGGCGCGCCGCGCGGCGGCGCACCCGGTGTATCCGGTGCATCCGGCACGGCTGCCCAACCTCGCCCGGAGTCCGCATGATCCTCACTGCTCAAGGCAAACCCGCCTACGCCTACACCGGCGGCAAACCGTTCGATGCGAGCCTGCCGACCGCCGTCTTCATCCACGGCGCCGAGCACGATCACAGCGTGTGGGCGCTGCAAACCCGCTACTTCGCGCATCACGGCTTTAGCGTGCTGGCCGTGGATCTGCCCGGCCACTGCCGCAGCGCAGGCCCGGCTCTGACCACGGTGCCGGCCATGGCCGACTGGCTCGCCGCGCTGCTCGACGCGGCCGGCGTGCAACGCGCTTTCGTGGCCGGCCACAGCATGGGCTCGCTGATCGCGCTCGACTTCGCCGGCCGCTATCCGGAGCGGGCAACCCACCTCGCCCTGCTCGCCACGGCGATACCGATGGCCGTCTCCGACGCCTTGCTCGACGCCGCCTTGCACCGTGAGCCCGAAGCGATCGGCATGGTCAACGAGTGGTCGCATTCGACCTTTGCAGCCAAACCCTCCTGCCCCGGCCCCGGCTTCTGGCTGCACGGCATGAACCAGCGCTTGATGGAGCGTGTCTCGGCAAGCGGCGAGCCGAACCTGTTCCACACCGACTTCGCCGCCTGCAACAGCTACGCGGACGGCCTCACCCGCGCCGCGCAGGTGCGCTGTGCGGCACGCCTGATCGTCGGCCGGCGCGATGCGATGACACCGCCGCGCGCGGCCAAAACGCTTGCTGGCTCCTTGGCGCAAGCCGGTGTACCGGTCGACACGGTCACGCTCGAAGCAGGCCACGCGCTCATGACCGAGCAACCGGACGCCACGCTCGACGCCCTCTTCAGCTTCGCTTCCGGTGCGCCTCGCGAGATCCGATAAACGTTGCGAGTCGTCACGATAGCCGCGTGAGGAGCGGCGCGCCATCGGCCGAACGGCCAGGTTGCGCGCGTCGCCCGATAGCCGCACAATGGATCAAGCCTGTCCTGCTTCGAGCGCGTGTGTCTGGCCTGTTGGCGCGCACGCTGAAGCATCGAGAAGCGTCGCAATCCGGAGGCCGTGATGGCTCAAACCGCGCACACCGATCACTTCGCGAGTTTCGCGGAGTTCTATCCGTACTACCTGAGCGAGCATCGCAACACGGTCTCGCGGCGGCTGCATTTCGTGGGATCGCTCGGCGTGATCGGCTGTCTCGCCATGGCGCTCGCCACCGGCGACTGGCTATGGTTGCCCGCTGCCGTGATCTGCGGATACGGCTTTGCCTGGGTCGGGCATTTCTTCTTCGAGAAGAACCGGCCGGCTACCTTCCGGCATCCGGTTTATAGCCTGATGGGCGACTGGGTGATGTTCAAGGACATCTGCGTCGGGAAGATTTCGTTGTAGCGATGCGGTAGCTTCAGCGCCGACCAGTACGCACTCCGCGCGACTCAAGCCGCCTGATGCGGCATGGAAGGCGTACCGGATTCGCTCTGCTCGGCACGCGCCGCGCGAGCGGCCGCGCGCGCCGCCAGCAACGCGGCGAGTGTGACTTTCAGCTTGTCGTTTTCCAGCGCCGCCAGCAACATCTGCCCATCCACGCGGGTGGACGCCAGTTGGAGCTGATACTCGAGTTCCGCGCGGTCGATCACGAACAGCGCGAACAGGCGCTCGACCGTGATTTGCGCCGGATTCGCCAGCAGGAGGAAATGCGGACGCATGCCATCCTCCTGCAAGCGCGCGATCCACTCGATCTCTTCGAGCTTTTGCAGCAGGTTGATCGTGGTGTCCATATCGCGACGAAGCATCCGCGAAAGTTCGGGTACGGTATAGCCGCGCTTGCCTGCTTCACGCGCTTCCGAGAGCCGTGCGAGCAGTTCGAGCGAGTCGAACAGATTGCTGCCCTCGAAAGTGGGCCGGTGAAACTGGCCGATGCGAATGGCCGGCAACGCGGACGCGATCATCGCGCCCGCGAGCGTAATGAACCAGCACAGGTACATCCACACCAGGAACAGCGGCACGGCCGCGAATGCGCCGTACACCGCGGTGTAGGTCGGAATGCGCCGTACGTAGTACCCGAAGCCGCGTTTCGCCAGTTCGAAGGCGATCGCCGCGGTCACGCCGCCAATCACCGCGTCGCGCCACTCCACCCGGCAATTCGGCAGGTAGACGTAGAGAATCGTGAAGGCGAGCGCCGTGAGCGGCAGCGCGGCGCCGGTGAGCGCCCACTCGATGACCGGCGTCATGCGTTGCGCCGCCGTGAAGGTCATGGATTGCGTGAACAGGTACGATGAAATCGACAAACTCACGCCGATCAGAATTGGCCCGAGCGTGATGATCGCCCAATACACCAGAATGCGCTGCGCGATCGGCCGCGCCTTGCGCACGCGCCAGATCACGTTGAAGGCGGATTCGACCGTCATCATCGTCATCACGGCGGTGACGAACAGAAAAATCATACCGATGGTCGTGAGGCCCTTCGCCTTCGAAGCAAACTGGTTCAGATAGTTGAAGATCTGACTGTTGAGCTGCGCGGGCATCAGATGGTCGGCAAGAAAAATCTGCAGCGACATCTGGAACGAAGCAAAGATCGGAAACGCGGTGAACAGCGCGAACGCGACCGTGGCGAGCGGCACGAGCGAGAGCATGGTGGTGAACGTGAGGCTGCCAGCCACCTGCGGAATGCGGTCTTCGCTGCTGCGCTGCGCGGCAAATTGCGCGAGCCGTTTGAGCGTGTCGAGATCGAAACGCACCCTGGACAACAAACCCCACCTCCTTGCTTCGTGTACCGGTGTTTCAGGACCGCGCGAGACCTGGCCGAACGGCTATGGGTGGCCTGTGGAGCGGACCCAGCCCCTATAATACCCGTTCACCGATGAGGCCTATGAAAGACATTCTCGTGCTCTATTACAGCCGTCACGGCGCCACGCGCGAGCTCGCGCTGGCGATCGCGCACGGCGTCGACAGCGTCCCCGGCATGCAGGCGCGCGTGCGTACCGTGCCGGCGGTGTCCACCGTCTGCGAAGCGACCCAGCCCGATATTCCCGCCGAGGGCCCGCCCTACGTCGAACTGCGTGACCTCGAGGAATGCGCCGGTCTGGCGCTCGGTTCGCCTACCCGCTTCGGCAACATGGCCGCGTCGCTCAAATACTTTCTCGACGGCACCACGCCGCAGTGGCTTTCCGGCGCGCTCTCCGGCAAACCCGCTTGCGTGTTCACGTCCACCGGCAGTTTGCACGGCGGCCAGGAATCGACGCTGCTTTCCATGATGCTGCCGCTTCTGCATCACGGCATGCTGATCGTCGGCATTCCGTACACGGAGAGCGCGCTGAGCACCACGCAAACCGGTGGCACTCCGTACGGCGCGTCGCATTTCGCGCGCGCGGGCAGCGCCGAACAAGGCATTTCGGCGGACGAGAAGACGCTCGCCATCGCGCTCGGTGCACGCGTCGCGCGCACGGCGGCATCCATGAGCGAAAGGCCGTGAGCGAGCCGCACGCCCAACCGGCCGCCGCGTCTGACGCCGACACCGCAACGCAGGCGCCCGTGACCACAACCGCCATGCCCGTGCCGCGAAATCGCGCTGCCGCGTTCGGCGCCACCACTGCCCTGGTGGCGCTGATCGCCCTGTCCGTCGCGTGGGAATGGTGGCTCGCGCCGCTGCGTCCCGGCGGTTCGTCGCTCGTGCTCAAGGCTGTGCCGCTGCTGCTCGCGCTGCCCGGCGTCTGGCGGCGCCAGCTCTATACGCTGCAATGGGCGTCGATGCTGATCCTGCTGTATTTTGCCGAAGGCATTGTGCGCGGCTGGAGCGACCGCGGGCTGAGCGCCGGTCTCGGCTGGCTGGAAGCCGCACTCTCCGTGGTCTTTTTCGTCTGCACGCTGGCCTACGTCGCGCCGTTCAAACGCGCGGCGAAGCGGGCTGCAAAACAGGCCGCCAACCAGCCCGCAAAGCGGCCCAACACCACCGGCTGACGAAAACGCTGCGCCTCACCTGACATTTCCGCCCGAATACGCTGACCGACCAACATGACCCAAACCGCTTTCCTCACCGCCTGCCGCGACGCCATCGGCGCCGCGCAGGTGTTGACCGCTCCGCACGACACTGCCCCGTACCTGACCGACTGGCGCCGCCGCTACACCGGCGCGGCGTGCGCGGTGCTCTGCCCGGCCACGCCTGACGAAGTCGCGGCGCTCGTGAAGCTCGCCGTCGAACATCGCATCGCGCTGGTTCCGCAAGGCGGCAACACCGGACTCGCCGGCGGCGCCACGCCGGACGCAAGCGGCGCGCAGGCGGTCATCAGCTTGCGGCGTCTGAACCGGGTGCGCGACATCGATCCGCACAACAATACGATCACGGTCGAAGCCGGCGTCATGCTCGCCGAAGTGCAGAAGCACGCCGACGAGGCCGGCCGCCTCTTCCCCTTGAGCCTCGCCGCCGAAGGCAGCTGCACGATCGGCGGCAATCTCGCCACCAACGCGGGCGGCACCGGCGTGCTCCGCTACGGCAATGCGCGCGAGTTGTGCCTCGGCCTCGAAGTGGTCACGCCGCAAGGCGAACTGTGGGACGGCCTGCGCGGACTGCGCAAGGACAATACCGGCTACGATCTGCGCGACCTGTTCATCGGCGCGGAAGGCACGCTCGGCATCATTACCGCCGCCGTGCTCAAGTTGCATCCGCAACCGGCTGCGCGCGTCACGGCGCTCGCCGCGCTCGCGTCGCCGTACGCCGCGCTCGACTTTTTGTCGCTCACACAGCGCATCGCCGGGCCGCTCCTGACCGGCTTCGAATTGATGTCGGATTTCTGCCTGCGCCTCGTCGGCCGGCATTTCGAGCAGATGCGCTATCCGTTCGCCGAGCCGCACGCGCAAGTCGTGCTGCTCGAACTGTCGGACAGCGAAAGCGAGGAGCACGCACGCGGCCTGTTCGAGCGACTGATGGAAACGGCGCTCGAAGACGGCCTGGTGCAAGACGCGGTGGTCGCGGAAAATCTCAGCCAGTCGCGCGCGTTCTGGAATCTGCGCGAACACATTCCGCTCGCCCAGGCCGAGGAAGGCCTGAACATCAAGCACGATATCGCGGTGCCGATCTCGCGCATCGGCCACTTCATCGAGGAAACCGACGCGGCGATCGCGCAGGCCGTGCCCGGCGCGCGCATGGTGACGTTCGGCCATCTCGGCGACGGCAATCTGCATTACAACGTGCAGGCGCCCGAGGGCGGCGACGCTAAAACGTTCCTCGATCAATACCAGAGCCCGATCAACCAGATCGTCTACGACAGCGTGCACCGGCATCGCGGCAGCATCAGCGCGGAACACGGGCTCGGCCAGTTGAAGATCGACGAGGCGATGCACTACAAGCAGGACGTCGAAGTGCAATTGATGCGCGCCGTCAAACGCGCGCTCGATCCGCTGAATCTGATGAATCCGGGCAAGGTGCTACGCTAGAGTCTGATGCTCCGCGCTCCCTTGCGGAGCCACTTCCAGGAGTCGTGGTCGTGAAGATTCGAGTGCTGTCCGATCTGCATCTGGAGAACGACGAGCCCGAGCTGATCCCGCATGCGCAGGCGGATCTGATCGTGCTGGCCGGCGACATTCACAATCACGCGGCCGGACCGCGCTGGGCCGCGCAGACTTTCGACGGCACCGTGCCGGTGGTCTACGTGCCCGGCAACCACGAGTACTACGACGGCGAGTTCAGCGCGCTTGACGCCGCGCTCTACGACGCGGCCGCGCAGGTCGATAACGTGCACGTGCTGAACAACGCCGCGCTGGTCGACCCGCAAGGCAGGTGGCGCGTGCTCGGCACGACCTTGTGGACCGACTTCGCGTTGTACGGGAACGACCCGGACACGCTCGCCGAATCGATCGAGGCGTCGCGCAAGGTCATGCTCGATTTCCGCGGGCTGATCCAGATGAACTGGCCGCATGACACCCACGACGCCACGCGCGATTTCACGCCCGACGACTCCCTCGCGCTGCACCGGCAAGCACGCGCCTGGCTGGAAGGCGAACTCGCCAAGCCGTTCGGCGGCAAGACGATCGTCGTCACGCACCACGCGCCGCATCGGCTGAGTCTCGCCGAGCGTTATGCGGAAGACCTCGTGTCGGCGGGCTTCGTCAATCACTTGCCGGACCTCGTGGGCCCGCCTGTCGCGCTGTGGATTCATGGGCACACGCATACGCCGTTCGACTACAACGTGAATGGCACGCGCGTGGTCTGCAATCCGCGCGGCTATCTCGACCGGCGCACCGGCTTGCTGGAAAATCCGCTTTTCGCGTGGGATAAGGTTGTCGAGATCTAGCGGGCACTTGAGGTGGGTTGGATTGGCTTTGGCTTGAGTCGGCTTCGGCTAGGGTCGATCGGCGCGGGTCGCTCGGCCGGGTCGGTCGGCTAGGGGCCGATCTGGGTAGCGGGCCGGCACGGCAGGCACTACGCTGTCGAGGTTGTCGAACCGCGGCCATCCAACCGCGGTTGTCGAAACCCAGGCCGGTCGCCTCCGGAGGTCGCTCATGTGTGGTCGAATCAGCCAGTATCGCGATCCGCATCTCTACGCCGAGCACCTCGGCCTCGCCGATCCACTCATGCTCTTCGATGCCGTCGACCGCCGTCCCGGCTACAACCTCGCGCCCGGCACCCACCCGCTCGCCATCTATCCGGATCAGACGGTACACGCGGTCCACTGGGGTTATTGCCCGGACTGGGCACGCGAACAACATCTGCCGCAGACGATCAACGCGCGCGCGGACGCCGCGCCGAACGGGCGCTACTTCAAGGAACTGTGGAAAACCGGACGGGTATTGGTGCCGGCGGACGGCTGGTTCGAGTGGCGCACGGAAACCGCGTCCGTGACCACCATCGCGGACAGCAAAGACAGACTAGACGAGCCGCCGATTCGCCAGCCCTACTTCGTGCATCTGAAGAGCGACTCGCCCATGTATCTCGCGGCGCTCTCGAGCGTGCGCGGCACCGAGCCGCAAATGGAAGGCATGGGAATGGTGATCGTGACGGCCATCGCCGACGCGGGCCTCGTCGACGTGCACGACCGCCGTCCGCTGGCATTCGCGCCGGACGCGGCGCGGCGCTGGCTGGACCCGACACTCGCGCTCGACGAACTCGAGCAGTTGACGCGCAGCGCGGGCTTGGCCGCCGGGCGCTTTCGCTGGCATCGGGTGAGCCACGACGTGGACCGCACGCTCAATGACGAGCCGGGTCTGATTGCAGCAGTGAACTGAATTTGAGCGACAAACGTGAGCGCGGAACGTGAGTCACCCGCTACGCCCCAAGAACGGAAAACAGGCCGCCCGCCAAGGCGGCGCCACGCCAATCCTCAGCGATCGCGCCGCTGCCCCTGCAAATCCGGGCGCTCGACCTTGACCGGCACCAGTTGCGGCTGCTGTTCGCGCAGGCGGCGGAGCAGATCGCGCGATGCGGCGATCCCGATCAAGCCCAACATGACGGCCACGCCGATCATCAGATGCGTATCCATGAATCCCTCGTCCTTCTGTCGTTGCGATGTGTAGCGATTTGCCGAACGGCGGCGAACTGCGCGCGTCCGGTGCAATACCGCAGCGCATGAACGACACGTTAGCAAATCGACCGCGCGGGAGAAGTAAGGAAATGTTGCGACGCGGCACTTATGTAACAGTGGCCCGTGCCGACTGGCGGCAGCCCGTTGGCCATCGCCGGAAAGCCCGCACGGCGCGGTGTCAGGTTCGCGCGAACTCGCGCAATTCCTCCTGATCCGCGGCCAGCGTGACAGGTAGTTCCTCACGCAGGAACTCGACCCACGTGCGGATCTTGGCGTCCAGATACTGCCGGGACGGGTACAACGCGTACAGATTCATTTCCTGCGACGTGTATTCCGGCAGCAGCCACACCAGTTCGCCGCTTCGCAAACCGCTAATTGCCGAGTAGATCGGAATCAGCCCGACGCCCATGCCGCTCGACACCGCCACCGCCATGGCTTCGGCCACGTTCACCTGGAACGTGGTCGCGCCGAGCGCGATGGTTTCCTCGCCGTTTGGGCCGTCGAAGGTCCATTTGTCGGTCGGGAACACCGGCGTGACCATTTGCAGACACGCATGGCGCGAGAGGTCGGCCGGCGTTTGCGGCACGCCGTGCCGCTCCAGATACGCAGGCGACGCGCACGCAATGCTGAACGCGCTGCCCAACCGCTGCGACACCAGCCCCGAATCCGGCAGACCGGTGGCGAGCGTGAGCGACACGTCGAAACCTTCGTCGAGCAGATCGGGCATGCGCTGCGCGAGCGTCAGTTCGATATGCACGTCCGGGTAGCGGTCCTGATAGCGGCCGACGGCCGGCACCACATAGTGCTGGCCAAAGCTCGTCATGGCGTGGACTTTCAGCTTGCCGGACGGGCGGGCGTGGGCGTCGCTCGCCTCGGCTTCCGCCTGATCCACGTACGCGAGAATCTGCTCACAGCGCTGCAAATAACGCTCGCCGGCCTCGGTCAGCGCGATGCGGCGCGTCGTGCGGTTCAGGAGGCGCGTGCGCAGATGCGCTTCCAGATCAGATACCGCGCGCGACGCGTAGGCCGTGGTCGTGTTCAGATGCTGCGCGGCGCCCGTGAAGCTGCCCGCTTCGACGACGCGGACAAATACGCGCATGTTTTGAAGCGTATCCATAACTTTTCCTTGTGATCGGAAGCGATTGTTACACGATTCGCAAAGGCGATTGTCTCATATCCCGTAAAAATGCCTTGCATCTTTACCGGTTATTCCCCAATCAATCAAAAAATATAATGGCGCACATGCTTCTATAATCATTTTTGGAGGAAATCGTGCAGTCTCCGGTACAGAAAGGGGTCGCCGCAGCCGCGGTTCTTACGATCCTATTAACAATCGCCGGCTGCGCCAGTACCGGAGGCGTCGCGCCGCAAGCAAGCGGAATCGAGCCCGCTTCGCTCGACGCGGGCAACGCGATCCGCGCCGCCAATGCGGACGCCCAATGGCCGGCCGTCGACTGGTGGCGTGCCTATAACGATCCGCAACTGAACCAGTGGATCGAAGATGCGCAGGCGGGCAATCCAAGCCTCGCGGCCGCCCAGGCGCGCGTGCGCGAAGCCATGTCGATGGCGGGTGTCGCCCGTTCGGCGTTGTCGCCGCAAGTCAACGGCAGCCTGTCGATCCAGCGCCAGAAGTGGGCCGACAACCTCTACTACGGCCCGGGGCCGCTGGCCGGCGAGCAATCGTGGAACAACACCGGCACGCTCGGCCTGTCGTATCACCTCGACATCTGGGGCAAGGACAAGAACGCCGCCGAGCGCGCGCTCGACGCCGCCCACGCGAGCGCGGCGGATGCACGCGCCGCCCAGCTCGAACTGGAAGGCAACGTGGTGCGCACGTACATCGAGATGTCGATGAACTATGCGCTGCTCGACATCGCCAAAGCCACCTTGCAGCAACAGCAGCAGATCGTGGATCTGGCCAACCGGCGTCTGAAAGGCGGCATCGGCACGCAACTCGAAGTGAGCCAGGCCGAAACGCCGCTGCCGGAATATGAACGCCAGATCGACGAAATCGAAGAAAAGATCGCGCTCGGCCGCAATCAGCTGGCCGCGCTGGCCGGCAAGGGTCCAGGCGCGGGCGATTCGATCCAGCGCCCGACGCTTTCGCTGAACGCGCCGGCCGGCCTGCCGAGCGCCTTGCCCGCAGACCTGATCGGCCATCGGCCGGACGTGGTCGCGGCGCGCTGGACCGTCGCGGCGCAAGCGCGCGGCATCGACGTGGCCAAAGCGGACTTCTATCCGGACATCAACCTGCTGGCGTCGATCGGCGGTTATGCGGCGATGGGGCCGCTGTTCCAGTTTCTGAAGAATCCGTCGCATAGCTGGAGCGCGGGGCCGGCGCTGTCGCTGCCGATCCTCGACGGCGGACGGCTGCGTTCGCAACTCGGTGCGGCGTCGGCCGGCTATGACGAAGCCGTCGATGGTTATAACCAGTCGATTGTCGGCGCGCTCAAGGACATTTCCGATCAGGTGATCCGCATCCGCTCGCTCGCCACTCAGGCCGACGACGCCGACCGTTCGGTCGCGGCGGCCCGCAAGAACTACGACCTGTCGCGCGAAGGTTACCGGCGCGGACTGACCGACTACCTGAACGTGCTGATCGCGCAAAACCAGTTGCTGCGCGCGCAGGAAGGCGTCGCGAAGATTCAGGCCGAGCGGCTGGGCGCGCATGCGTCGCTGGTCACGGCGCTGGGCGGCGGGCTCGACGATCCGGCTAACGGTCCGCAGGCGAATGAGACGCTGCCGGCGCATGGGAAGGGCAAAGCTGCAGCGGCGGGTTCGAACGCTGGAGCCGCGCCCGCGAACGCGACGGCAAAAGCCGAGTCGGCTAGCCGCCTGGAGAAAGCCGCACCGGCCACCGCTGACACAGACCGCGCACGGAATGCCGGGCCGAGCGTCGTGAAACCGTCGCCCGCTGCTGCCAACGGTGCGAACGCTAGCAGAATGAGTGCGGCAGCGGCCACTTCTGTTCCGTCCACCGCTGCCCCGTCGGCCAAGTCAGGAAGCTGACCATGTCCGCGTCCTCTTCTTCCGCCTCGCGCCCGGCGTCGTTCGCCGCGTTATACGCGGCCGCCGCCGACTGGGCGCGCAACGACGGCCTCACCTGGATCTACCTCTTCAAAGCGCTCGCCGCCTGCTTCCTCGCGCTCGGCGTCGCGATGAAGCTCGACCTGCCGCAGCCGCGCACCGCGATGACCACCGTGTTCATCGTGATGCAGCCGCAAAGCGGCATGGTGTTCGCGAAGAGCTTCTACCGGATCTGCGGCACGCTGGTCGGTCTCGTCGTGATGCTCGCCTTGATCGGGCTGTTCGCGCAGCAGCCGGAACTGTTTATCGTCACGACCGCGATCTGGGTCGGCATCTGCACCGCGGGCGCCGCGCGCAACCGCAATTTCCGGTCGTACGGCTTCGTGCTGGCCGGCTACACCGCCGCGCTGATCGGCATCCCCGCTTCGCAACATCCGGACGGCGCGTTTCTGAGCGCGCTCACGCGGGTGGCCGAAGTGGTGGTCGGCATCGTCTGCGCGGGCGCGGTGAGCGGCCTCGTGTTTCCGCAGTTCGCCGGCTTGCAGATGCGTAGCACCGTGCGCGCGCGTTTCTCGGCGTTCGTCGAGTATGTGTCGGCGTCGCTCGCCGGCCGCAACGACCGCGCGCAGATCGAAGCGACCAACGCGCGCTTTGTCGCCGACATCGTCGGTTTCGAAGCGGCCCGCAGCGTGGCTGTGTTCGAAGGCCCCGATTCGCGCATGCGCGGCGGCCGTCTCGCGCGTCTGAACAGCGAGTTCATGACCGCGTCGACGCGCTTTCACGCGTTGCATCAGTTGATGAACCGCTTGCGCAACACGCACACGAGCGGCGCGGCCACTGCGATCGACGCACTCGAGCCGTACTTCAAGGAAATCGCCCCGCTGCTCGCGAAATCCGGCGAACCCGTGCTGAGTGCCGCCGACGCCGCGCACGCCGCCGCGCAACTCGAAGCCTACAAAACCGAGTTGCCCAAACGCGTGCGCGCGACACGCGCGCAGCTGGAAGCGTACCCCGAGACGCCGCTGCTCGACTTCGACACCGGCGCCGAACTGCTGTACCGCTTCATCGACGATCTGCATGCTTATGCCGCCACGTACGCGTCGCTCGCGGTCGATACGCACGAGCGCGAGCGCTGGATCGAACGTTACGAACCGAAGACGAACGCGCTTGCCGCGGGCGTCGCGGGTGTGCGCGCCGCCATCGTGATGATGGCGCTCGGCGCCTTCTGGATCGCGACCGCGTGGCCGAGCGGTTCGACCTTGACGCTGAATGCCGCGGCCATTTGCGCGCTGGCGTCGTCGTCGCCGAATCCGAAGCGCACCGCGTTCCAGATGGCGGCCGGCACGCTGGTCGCCACGGTGATGGGCATGATCGCGGTGTACGGCGTGTTTCCGCACATCGACGGCTTCCCGCTGCTGTGCGCCGCGCTCACGCCGTTCCTGCTGCTCGGCGTGTTCATGACGACGCGGCCCGCGCTGGCTGGCTACGGTGTCGGCTACTGCATCTTCTTCTGTTTCCTGGCCGGCCCGGACAACGTGATTCACTACGACCCGAGCGCCTTCATGAACGATGCGCTGGCGCTCGTGCTGTCGATCCTGGTGTCGTCGATCGCGTTCGCGGTGTTGCTGCCGCCTTCGACGCCGTGGCTGCGTAACCGCCTACTGGTGGATCTGCGGCGCCAGGTCGTGCTGGCGAGCCGCGCGGGCATGCGCCGGGTGCGTTCGCGCTTTGAAAGCGGCGCGCGCGATCTGATGTTCCAGATCAACGCGCTCGCGCAGAACGAACCCGAGCTCAAACGCGACACGTTGCGCTGGCTCTTCTCGGTGCTCGAAGTGGGCAACGCGATGATCGACTTGCGCCGCGAAATAGCGGCGCTGCCCGCCGACGCGCGCTACGCGAACTCGATGCCGTGGCGCGTCGCGTTACGTGCGATGCGCGACGCGCTGGCCGCGCTATTCGAGCGGCCGCGTGAAGACCGCTTCGACCGCGCGCTCGCCGCGACCACCGACGCCATCGCCGCCGTTCAGCAGATGCTCGCCACCTTCACGCCGCCGCGTGAAGAGCGGCATCGACTGCAACGCATTTTGAGTCAACTGCATTTCATTCGTACCGCGCTGCTCGATCCGCAATCGCCGCTTGAACCGCTGATGAGCGGACGTGCCGACGTGTCAGAAGGAGTTCGTCATGCCACGTGATATCGCCGTTTTCGACGCCTACGTGCCGGCCATCGTGCTGCTGTTCATCGCGGGCGCCGCGCTTACCTGGGTGTTGGACCGCGTGATCGCCTATACGGGCGTGTATCGCGTGGTGTGGCATCCGTCCTTGTTCCGGGCCAGCTTGCTCGTGTGTGTGTGCGGCGTGCTGGGTCTCGCCGTTTATCGTTGATCAGAGTCGAAACATGACCATCCGAAATATTGTGGGCTTCGTCGCGACAGCCGTTATTTTTATCGTCGCGATTTTGATTGGACGCGTGTTGTGGGTTCATTACATGGACGAACCGTGGACGCGCGATGGGCGCGTGCGCGCCGAGATCGTGAATGTCGCGCCCGATGTTTCTGGCGCGGTTGTCGATCTGCCTGTGAAGGACAATCAACTGGTGAAGAAAGGCGATCTGTTGATGCAGATCGATCCCTCGCACTATGAGATTGCGGTCGAGCAGGCGCAGGCTGCGGTGGCTGCGCGAAAGGCCGAGTTGCAGATGAAGCGCGATGATGCGCAGCGGCGGGCGGATATGGATGCTTTGGTTGTGTCCAAGGAGAGCCGTGAGAATGCAACGCATACGGCTTCGGCCGCGGAGGCTTCTTATCAGCAGGCTTTGGCTGCTCTGGATGCGGCTAAATTGAATCTTTCGAGGACACGGGTTGTGTCGCCGGTTGATGGGTATGTCACTAACCTCAGCGTGTTTCGTGGGGATTATGCGACTGCCGGGGCGGCTAAGCTGGCTATTGTCGATAGTCACTCGTTCTGGGTTTATGGGTATTTTGAGGAGACCAAGCTTCCTCATGTGCGTATTGGTGATAAGGCCGAGGTTCGACTGATGAGCGGTGGCACGTTGCAAGGGCACGTCGAAAGTATTTCTCGCGGTATCTATGATCGCGACAATCCCGAAAGTCGTGAACTGCTGGCCGATGTGAATCCGACTTTCAACTGGGTGCGTCTCGCGCAGCGCGTTCCCGTGCGGGTGAGGATTGATTCTGTGCCGGATGACGTGGTGTTGGCCGCGGGGATTACTTGTACGGTTGTGGTGACGCCATCGGCTGGTAAGTCGAGCTGAGCGGTTTTGTCGTTGCGCGCATGACCGGCGGGATTTGCGGCATGGTGGCACGCCCCTGCCGACACGCGTATTACGGCTGAAATGAAGACACTCGACCGGTGCGCAAGAAAATGTGGCTCGCCGGTCGCAGTGACGCTAAGATGTGCGCGCCCTCATTGCCGGCCCTTCAATCGCGGGCCAGGCAAGTCGTTGAAGGCTTGATAAAAATGAAAACTCAGTCTCGTCGGCGACTTGCCCTAGGCCACTGCTGCGAAGCGTACGAAAGCGCATGCATAAACCCTGATGTCTTCGTGTGTTCGCGCTGTTACCGGCTGGGCTACTGAGCTCCTCACGGTTCGACTGTCGCCAATGCCGCTCCTCGACGGCCCGCGACGATTTGAAAGGGCAATATAAAAATGCAGAAAGTGTCACGCGGGGTTTTCGTACTAGGTCTGTCCGTCGTGTTAAGTGCTTGCGGGGGCAGCGCCGGAACAACTTCTTCAGGCAATACCGAGAGCAGCGCCAATGCAGCCCCGACCACGCTGGCGGCAGGCGCCAGCCGAACCATGACAGCAAACATGTCGGTGCAGGTTCCCGCCGGCACGATTGTATCGTCGCCAAACGGCGACGTAGTCACGATCGGCGGAACGTCGAATACCATCTACACACAGACTGGCGCGCAGGTCACTGTGCCCGCGAATGCAACGGGTCCGGCAAACAATCTCGTGACAACCGCGCAGGCAACGGGTAACGGCATTACCACCTCCGCCTTGACGGCTGTCAGCATGGCCGGCTCCGCCACAACAAACCTGTCCCCCGTCGATGGAACCGGCGAAGCCGCGGTTCTCTGGGGAGGCGGCCATCTCACCGTGAACGCTTCGGGCGACATCGTCCTCTCCGACCGGCTAGCCCTGCGGCGAGTCACGCAGTCCGGCGTGGTCACCACACTATCGTCCGCAGCCGAGTGGGACGGCGTCGCAATCGATGCCGCCGGCAACATCTACGGTTCAGGCAACACCACGCTTACTTCCACATCGCCGTTCACATTGGGCGGATCGCTCAGCGAACTGACGGCGTCGGGCGTCTACCAGCAACTATTCGCAAACTGGGCCACCGCCAGTTCCGGCCTCATTGGCGGAGGCGGCCTCGTCGCGGACAACAAAGGAAACCTGTTTCTTGCCGATACCGCAAACAACCGCATCGTGAAGTTCAATCTGGCCGGCAACACATGGACGGTTCTGGCCGGCAGCGGTACGAGTGGCAATGTTGACGGAGTGGGTAGCGCGGCGACGTTCTCATTCAACGGAACGCCCGATCTTGCGATCGACAGCAGCGGTGACCTTTATGTAAAAAGTCTCGACGCGGTCCGCAAGATTGCGCCGGATGGCACCGTGACGACCGTGGCGAGCAAGCTGTCGAATGCCAGTAGTGCAATTGCGGTGGACAGCCAGGGCAACGTCTACGCCGCGGGCGTGCAAATCATCTACCGGATTGCGGCCAACGGCAGCATGGTGTCCTACCCATTCAGCAACTCGACCGACTTCATTACGTCCATGACCACTGACAGCGCCGGCAATCTGTATGTCGGCACGCGTGGCCTAGGTGCGCAGGTTTTCAAGATCACATTCTGAATGTCTAAAAGGGTGGGCCGCGCGACGAAAAGCCGCGCGCGACCTTCCCTTACAACCTGAACTTCCCAACCATCGTCTTCAAACCCCGCGCCTGATCGTCCAACGACCTGGCAGCAGCGGTCGCCTGCTCCACCAACGCCGCATTCTGCTGCGTCCCGGAATCCATTTGTGTCACCGCGAGATTGATCTCCTCGATCCCGGCGCTCTGCTCGGAAGAAGCCGCCGAAATCTCGCCCATGATGTCGGTCACCCGCTTCACCGCCTTGACGACCTCATCCATAGTCTGTCCGGCGTCCTGAGCCAGGGTCGAGCCATTGCTCACTCGCTCCACCGACGTGCTGATCAACCCCTTGATCTCCTTCGCCGCCGCAGCACTGCGCTGAGCCAGATTGCGCACCTCAGCGGCCACGACTGAAAAACCACGCCCTTCCTCACCAGCCCGCGCCGCCTCAACCGCCGCATTCAAAGCAAGAATATTGGTCTGAAACGCGATCCCTTCGATCACGCCAATAATGTCGCCGATACTGCGCGCGCTATCGTTGATATCGTTCATCGTCGCGACCACGCGGCTCACCACGGCGCCGCCCTTCTCCGCGATCTCCGACGCGTTGTTGGCCAGCGTGCTCGCCTGCTTCGCGTTATCGGCGTTCTGGCGAACCGTCGAGGTCAACTGCTCCATGCTGCTAGCCGTGCGTTCGAGCGCCATCGCCTGCTGCTCGGTGCGCTGCGACAGGTCCAGATTGCCCATCGAAATCTCACCCGACGCCGTCGCAATCGCGTCCGCGCTGGACGCGATATCGGCGACCGTCGTCGCGAGCCCGCTTTGCATGTCGTGCAGCGCGAACAGCATGCTCGACTTGTCCTTGCGACCCAGCGCGATCTCGACCGACAGATCACCCGCCGCGATCCGGCTGGCAATTTCCTTCGCATACGCCGGCTCGCCGCCGAGCTGGCCGGCAAGCCGCCGCACCACCCACTCGCTGATGCCGAACGCGAGCACGATCAGCCCGAGCGTCGCCACCGCGATCATCACGAACGACGAGTGGTAAATGAAGCCCGACGCCTCGATGGTCGCCTTCGCCGCCGTGCCGCGCTGCGCGACGAGTTCGTCGACCATTTTTTCCAGCTTGCCGGTTTCGACCAGCATCGACACGTCCTGCGTGCCGACCTGCCAGTTCATTTGCGATAAATCGAGCGGCTGCGCTTTCACGAGCGTCACGAAGTCGCGCAGATGTCCGCTCCACACCGTCACGGCAGCGGCGAATTTCTTCTGCTGATCGACGGCCTTCGCGTCGGACGTGTCGACGTACTGTTGCAGCGTGCCGAGTTGCGCGGCAAGACCGCTCAGGCCCGCCTCGATGTCGGTGCCGAGTTCGTCGCGCTCTTTCGCGGTGGTCGCGGTGAGCAGCATTTTTTGCGCGCGGCTCGCGCGCAGCATGTGGCCGCGCGCTTCTTCCGCGGCGCGGCTGGCGACGTGCCCCTGATCGTAGATGGATTGGGTGGACGCGTTCAGACGGCTGATCTGGGTCAGCGAAAACACGCCGATCAATAGCGTGCCGATCAGCAGCACGGCAAACGCGAGGCGCAACATCGCCTTCACCGACAAACCCTTGAGCCTCACCGCCCGCGAGCGGCTGCTCTGGCCACGCGGCGGCTTGCCCGCCGCTTCTCCCTCCGGTACGAATCCCGCGCCCGTCTGGCTGCCCAGCGAAACTGCTTTCATATTCCCCGTCCCCACGTTTAGAACTGCCGGAAAGGTCGGTTCCGGCATTGCTTCTTATCTCTCCGGGTCTACGGCAAGAACGTCCGCGATCTTTAACGTCGCTCGCGAAATGCCGGCCGCTTTCGCCACATGTGTCGCCCGGTCCTCGACGCGCCGCTTTGTAAGCCGCGCGCCCGCGACCGTTTTATACACGGCCAAAAATCGCGGGTCGGGATATATCAGATGACTTGCCAGCCGCGCGTGGCCGTGGCAGCACGCACGTTTCCGGCACCGTCGAGGTGCGCGCGGTTCCCGGTTTCGGCGCAGCGTCTCTGGCCCTTATCAGCAGCGCATGTCCGATTCGCGACAAAACTTGTCCTTACAATTCGGTCAGGCCACATTAAACTTCGACAAATAGTTGACGACGCAAAAATGCCGCGTCGAAATGCCGCAGCGCCGAAAACGTCACTGGAACAGCGCCCGGCGGCTTCAGATCCCTCTTTCTTCTCTCTCATCTAGCGTATGGAAACGAGCCTCGATAAAAGCGCCCTCGCCGGCGCGCCAGCCGGAACGGGAACCGGCGCGGCCACTGCCGCGCAACCCGCCGCCAAAGTGCAGCGCACGGTGTACTCCGTGCTCGGCGCGATCAGCTTCTCGCACCTGCTCAACGACATGATCCAGTCGTTGATCCTGGCGATCTACCCGATGCTGAAAGACAACTTCTCGTTGTCGTTCGGCCAGATCGGCCTGATCACGCTGACTTACCAGATCACCGCGTCGCTGCTGCAGCCGCTCGTCGGCACTTATACGGACAAGCATCCGAAGCCCTATTCGCTGCCCGTCGGCATGGGCTTCACGCTCGCGGGTCTGCTGCTGATGTCGGTCGCGCCCAACTTCGGCGTGCTGCTGGTGGCGGCGGCGCTGGTCGGCTGCGGTTCGTCGGTGTTCCATCCGGAATCGTCGCGGGTTGCGCGCATGGCGTCGGGCGGGCGGCACGGGCTGGCGCAGTCGCTGTTCCAGGTGGGCGGCAATGCGGGTTCGTCGCTCGGGCCGCTGCTCGCCGCATTGATCGTGATTCCGCACGGCCAGCGCAGCATCGCGTGGTTCTCGGTGGCGGCGCTCGTCGCGATCGTCGTGCTCACGCAGATCGGCCGCTGGTACAAGCAGCATCCGTCGGTGAAGAAGGCGCGCAGCGTCGCCGGTCACGCCACGCTGTCGCGCAACAAGGTCATGTTCGCGATGGGCGTGCTGATCCTGCTGGTGTTCTCGAAGTATTTCTATCTCGCCAGCATCAACAGCTACTTCACGTTCTATCTGATCGACAAGTTCCATCTGCCGGTGCAGGCGGCGCAGGTCCATCTGTTCGTGTTCCTCGCGGCCGTCGCGGCGGGCACGATGATCGGCGGCCCGATCGGCGACAAGATCGGCCGCAAGTACGTGATCTGGGTGTCGATTCTCGGCGTGGCGCCGTTCACGCTGCTGCTGCCGTACGCCAACCTGTTCTGGACCGGCGTGCTGACGGTGATCATCGGCGTGGTGCTGGCTTCGGCGTTCTCGGCGATCCTCGTGTACGCGCAGGAGTTGATCCCCGGCAAGGTGGGCATGGTCGCGGGCCTCTTCTTCGGCTTTGCGTTCGGCTTGGGCGGGATCGGCGCGGCGGTCCTCGGGCAATTGGCCGACGCCACCAGCATCACGTACGTGTACAAGGTCTGCTCGTTCCTGCCGCTGATCGGCGTGCTGACGGTGTTCCTGCCGGATGTAGAAGGGAAGCGCGCGAAGGCGTGATGGCCGTACGATCGCGGGTCTGATGAGAGAAAGGCGCTTCGGCGCCTTTTTCTTTGTCTTTGCGCGAACCTGGCGAGCGCGGCGTGTGCGGAGCGCGGCTCATCGCCGCGCCGGACGGCACCCCGCATCGCTCATGGTGAACCCGCGTTGTCCGCCGAGCCACGCCTGCTCTATGCTTGTGCGGACACACGCCCTGCTCTCGCGCCGCGTCACGCGGCCGCACGACCCGACATCCGTTCACTCACGCAGCAGAAGGATCGCCGCAGATGACAAGCTATCGCGACTTCCACCGCCGTTCGATCGAAAACCCCGAAGCATTCTGGCGCGACGAGGCACGGCGCATCCATTGGCAAACACCGTTCGACACGGTGCTCGACCGGTCGAATCCGCCGTTCGCGCGCTGGTTCGTCGGCGGCCGCACGAACCTGTGCCATAACGCGGTGGACCGTCATCTGGCCGAGCGCGCGCAGCAGAACGCGCTGGTGTATGTCTCGACGGAAACCGGCATCGAGCGCCGCTACACCTACGCCGAGCTTTACGGCGAGATCAATCGGATGGCCGCGGTCATGCGCTCGCTCGGCGTGAAGCGCGGCGACGTGGTGCTGCTCTATCTGCCGATGATCCCCGAGGCCCTGTTCGCGATGCTCGCCTGCGCGCGCCTCGGCGCGATTCACTCGGTGGTGTTCGGCGGCTTCGCGGCGCCGAATCTCGCGGCCCGCATCGACGACGCGAAGCCCGTGCTGATCGTCACCGCCGACGCCGGCGCGCGCGGCGGCAAGGTGATCGACTACACGCCGCTGATGGACGAAGCGCTCGCCCGCGCGAAGCACAAAACGCCGCACGTCTTGCTGATCGACCGGCAACTCGCGCCCGAGCGGCTCAACGCCAGTTATCTCGTCGCCTACGAACCACTGCGCGAACAGTTCTTCGACGCCCACGTGCCGTGCGAGTGGCTCGAATCGAACGAGCCGTCCTACGTGCTGTACACATCGGGCACGACCGGTAAGCCGAAGGGCGTGCAACGCGACGTCGGCGGCTACGCGGTCGCGCTGGCGGCATCGATGGAACACATCTTTCAGGGCAAGGCGGGCGACGTGATGTTCACCGCGTCGGACGTGGGCTGGGTGGTCGGCCACAGCTATATCGTCTACGCGCCGCTGATCGCCGGTCTCACCACCGTCATGTACGAAGGCACGCCGATCCGTCCGGACGGCGGCATCTGGTGGCGCCTCGTCGCCCATCACCGGATCAATCTGATGTTCACCGCGCCGACCGCCTTACGCGTGCTGAAAAAGCAGGATCCGGCGCTGCTGAAGAAAGCCGATCTGTCGAGCCTGCGCGCGCTGTTCCTCGCCGGCGAACCGCTCGACGAACCGACCGCCGCGTGGATCGCCGGCGCGCTCGGCAAGCCGGTGATCGACAACTACTGGCAGACCGAGACCGGCTGGCCGATGCTGGCGATCCCGCGCGGCGTCGAGGCGCTGCCCACCAAGCTCGGCTCGCCGGGCGTGCCGTCGGCCGGGTTCAATCTGACCTTGCGCAACGAACTGAGCGGCGAGCCCTGCCCGCCCGGCGAAAAGGGCGTGCTCACGCTGGACTATCCGCTGCCGCCGGGCTGCATGTCGACGGTATGGGGCGACGACAAGCGTTTCGTCAGCACGTACTGGTCGAGCATTCCGAACCAGCAGGTCTATTCGACCTTCGACTGGGGCGTGCAGGACGAGGACGGCTACGTGACGATCCTCGGCCGTACGGATGACGTGATCAATGTCGCCGGACACCGGCTCGGCACGCGCGAGATCGAGGAAGCGTTGTCGAGCCACACAGCCGTTGCGGAAGTGGCGGTGGTCGGCGTGACGGATCCGTTGAAGGGGCAGGCGGCGATGGCCTTCGTGGTGCTGCGCGACGCGCAGGCCTACGCGGACAAGCAGAAGCGCAGCAAGCTGGAAGCCGAACTCACGGCGACGGTGGATCGCCAGCTTGGTGCGATTGCGCGGCCGTCACGGGTCGTGGTGGTGTCGATGCTGCCGAAGACGCGCTCCGGCAAGTTGCTGCGCCGCGCGATCGCGGCGCTCGCGGAAGGACGCGAGCCAGGCGATCTGCCGACCATTGAAGATCCGGCGGCGTTGCAGCAGGTGCGCGAGGCGTTGAGTGACGGTGGGGAGAAGTAGTGTACAAAGTGGCGGCGTGGCCAAAGCGCGTGTCGTAGTGAATGCGTCGACACGCGCCCCTCGACGCCGGCCGTCAGGCCATCGAACTGCGCGCTTCTAGAAACCGCGTCAGAATCGCGTTCGAATACGTCCCGGCGATGTCCGTGAGAAACGACACGAAAGACTCGGGCGCGTGATCGTCGGCGGTATCCGAGACGGTACGCACGACCGCGCACGGCACGCCGTATTCGTAGCAGACCTGCGCGATCGCCGCGCCTTCCATCTCCACGGCGAGCGCATCCGGCAGCGCGTCGCGCAACGCCTGCACGCCCGCCGCGCTAGCCACGAACTGATCGCCGCTGATGATCAAACCGCGATGCACACGCGGCTCGCGCGTGCCGAAACGCGCCGCCGAAGCCACGCCCTCCTCCGTGACGAAGCGCTCACAGGCTGCGGCGAGCTGATCGGCGAGCGCCGCATCGGCGTCGAATCGCGAGATGCCCAGCAATGGCACCTCGAAACGCGGAAACAGCGGCGACGCGTCGAGATCGTGCTGCAGCAGCGCGTCGGCGACGACGATATCACCCACCCGCACCTCGCTCCCCACACCGCCGGCCACACCGGTGAAGACGATCGCTTCCACGTCGAATGCATGGATCAGCGCGCTGACCGTGGCCGCTGCCGCGACCTTGCCGACGCGCGCCAGCGTCACGACGCACGGCGCGCCGTGGACGGTGCCGAGGTGATAGTCCCGCTGACCATGCGTGATGGTGCGCACGCCCGACTCGGCGCGCATCGCTTCGATCAGATCGCCGAGTTCTTGCGGCAATGCCGCCAGAATCCCGAGCGGCCGATGTGACACCGGCACGGCAGCGTTCGCCCCGCTCATTCCACCGCCTGCAATTTAGCAACCGCCAACGCCAGCCACTTCTCGCCGTGCCGCTTGAATTTGACCTGCGCCTTCGCATCGGTGCCGCCGCCTTCGAGCGCGGTGATCGTGCCTTCGCCGAACTTGGTGTGGAACACTTGCTGGCCGACGCGGAAACCCGTTTCCGCCGCACGCTGTTCGTTCGCGAACGCGGGCAACGGCGCCGGCGTCGACGACGCGGCCCCCGTATAACCCGGCCGCGCGAACCAGTCGCGTCCATAACCCGCGTTGTCCGAACGGCCGCCCCAGCGCGCGCCCGCCTCGACCTTCGGCGTGAGCCACTTGAGCGTTTCCTGCGGTAGTTCGTCGAAGAAACGCGAGCGAATGTTGTAACGCGTCTGGCCGTGTAGCATGCGGCTCTGCGCGAACGACAGATACAGCCGCTCCTTGGCCCGCGTGATCGCCACGTACATCAGGCGGCGTTCCTCTTCCAGACCGTCCGACTCCATCGCACTGTTTTCGTGCGGGAACAGCCCCTCTTCCAGACCGGTGATGAACACCGCCGTGAACTCGAGGCCCTTGGCGGCGTGCACCGTCATTAGTTGCACGGCTTCCTGGCCGGCTTGCGCCTGGTTGTCGCCCGCTTCGAGCGATGCGTGCGACAGGAAACCGGCAAGCGGCGTCATCGTGTCCGGGTTTTGCGCCGGATCGGCGATGCCGGGCGCGTCGAGCACGACGGTGTTCGGATCGTCGGTGGCGACGGCCAGTTCGGGCGCGGCGGTCGCGCCCGGCCGCAGCGGAATGGAGCGCGCCGGCGTGTCCATGCCATAGCCCTCTTCGCTGACGAACGCGGCGGCCGCGTTGACCAGTTCCTGCAAGTTTTCCAGCCGGTCCTGGCCTTCGCGCTCGTTCTGATAGAACTCCGCGAGACCGCTCGTGCGAACCACGTATTCGACGGTTTCCGGCAGGCTCATCTGCTGCGTTTCCGCGCGCATCTTGCCGATCAGGTTCGCGAAGCCCGCAAGGCTCGAACCCGCCTTGCCCGCCACATACGGAATCGCCGCGGCCATCGAACAGTTGTACAGACGCGCCGCGTCCGCGAGTTGCTCGATGGAGCGCGCGCCGATGCCGCGCGTCGGGAAATTGACGACGCGGGCGAACGCGGTGTCGTCGTTCGGATTGTCGATCAGGCGCAGATAGGCGAGCGCGTGCTTGACTTCCTGGCGCTCGAAAAAGCGCAAGCCGCCGTACACGCGGTACGCGATGCCCGCGTTGACCAGCGTGTGTTCGATCGTGCGCGACTGCGCGTTGCTGCGGTAGAGAATCGCCACTTCGCTGCGCGACGTGCCGGTGCTGATCAGCGCCTTGATTTCCTCGACGATCCAGCCGGCTTCCTGCGAATCGGTCGCGGATTCAAACACGCGAACCGGTTCACCGTGACCCGCGTCGGTCCGCAGATTCTTGCCCAGACGGCGCGAGTTGTTGGCGATGAGTTGATTGGCGGCGTCGAGAATATGGCCGTGCGAGCGGTAATTCTGCTCGAGCTTGATCAGATGGCGGACGCTGAACTCGTGCTCGAAGTCGCGCATATTGCCGACGTTCGCGCCGCGGAACGCGTAGATCGACTGGTCGTCGTCGCCGACGGCGAAAATCGAGTTGGTCTGCCCCGCCAGCAGCTTGAGCCATGCGTACTGCAGCTTGTTGGTGTCCTGGAACTCGTCGACCAGAATGTGCTTGAAGCGCGCCTGGTAGTGGGCGCGCAGCGGCGGATTGTGCGCGAGCAGTTCGTAGCAGCGCAGCAGCAGTTCCGGAAAGTCGACCACGCCTTCGCGCTGGCATTGCTGGTCGTAGGCTTCGTAGAGTTCGACGAATTTACGGTTGAAGTTGTCGGTGGCGTCGACGTCTTTCGGCCGCAGGCCTTGTTCCTTGGCGTTGTTGATGAAGTACTGGAGATTTTTCGCCGGGTACTTTTCGTCGTCGATATTGAGGCCCTTCATCAGACGCTTGATCGCGGACAGCTGGTCGGCGGTATCGAGAATCTGGAAGGTGGCCGGCAAGCCCGCGTCGCGATGATGCGCGCGCAGCATGCGGTTACACAGACCGTGGAAGGTGCCGATCCACATGCCGCGCGTGTCGATCGGCAGGAGCGCCGACAGACGCGACATCATTTCGCGGGCCGCTTTGTTGGTGAAGGTCACCGCCAGAATCGTGGCGGGCGACGCCAGGCCGTGCTGGATGAGCCACGCGATGCGCGTGATCAGAACGCGGGTCTTGCCGCTGCCGGCGCCGGCGAGAATGAGCGCCGGCTCGTTAGGGAGCGTGACGGCGGCGTGTTGTTCGGGGTTTAGATTGGCTAGCAGGTCGGGCATTTTTTAGGAGGGGCGGCAGTTCGTTCGACATTATATGCCCCGGAGGGGGTAGGGTTTTTTGGGGCCGATAGACCATCATCGATTCAAGGAAAGGCCGACACCCCAAGAAAACCGCCGCCCGAGCGACCACGGTAAGCCTGCGGTAGAATTTGAGCCTTCGGCGTCAAAACAGACGCCCAGTCCCCGAAGGTCGTCGTCGATGCAAATTCAGATTCACAAGGAAGTCGATGCACGCGGGCTCATGTGCCCGCTGCCCATTTTGCGCGCCAAGAAGGCGCTCGCCGACATGGAAAGCGGCCAGATTCTCAAGGTGCTCGCCACCGATCCAGGCTCACAGCGCGATTTCGCCGCGTTTGCCAAGCAAACCGGCAATGAAATCGTCGAAAGCTCCGCGCACGACAAGGTCTTCACCTTCCTGATGAGGCGTCGCTGAAGCCCGTGTCCTGATTCACGCTCCAACAAAAAAAGGCGCTGTGCCCCGCGTTCGCGGGCACAGCGCCTTTTACTTCGGTTCAACGCTTCCGGAATCCTAGCTGCCGAAGCCCGCTCAACCTTCCAGCACCGGCGAACGAGTACGCAGATACTCTTCGAAATCGGCGGCCACTTCCGGGTGACGCAAGGCGAACTCGACCGTCGCCTTCAGATAACCCAGCTTGCTGCCGCAGTCGAAACGCGTGCCGTGATACTTGTACGCCAGCACCTGCTCGTCGGCCAGAAGCGACTGGATCGCGTCGGTCAGTTGCAATTCGCCGCCTGCGCCTGGCTTCAGCGCGCGCAGATGTTCGAAGATGCGCGGCTTCAGCACATAGCGGCCGACCACGCCGAGATTCGACGGCGCCAAGCTCGGCTCCGGCTTTTCGACGATACCCGACATCTTGATGATCGAGTCTTCCCACTCCTTGCCGTCGACAATGCCGTACGACTTGGTTTCCTGAGCCGGAATCTCTTCGACGCCGATCACCGAGCTGTGATAGTGGTCGAACACCTCGATCATCTGCGTCATGACGGGCGGCGTGCCGTACAGCAAGTCGTCCGCGAGGATGACGGCGAACGGATTGTCGCCCACCAGTTTTTCGGCGCACATCACCGCGTGGCCCAAGCCCAGCGCTTCCGGCTGACGCACGTAGAAGCAGTCCACGTGGCTCGGCTTGATGCTGCGCACCAGTTCGAGCAGCTTGTCCTTGCCGCGCGCCTCGAGTTCCGCCTCGATTTCATATGACTTATCGAAGTGGTCCTCGATCGCGCGCTTGCTGCGGCCCGTGACGAAGATCATTTCGGTGATGCCGGCTGCCATTGCCTCTTCGACCGCGTACTGGATCAGTGGCTTGTCGACAATCGGGAGCATCTCTTTCGGGCTAGCCTTCGTGGCAGGGAGGAACCGGGTGCCAAGACCTGCTACCGGAAAAACCGCCTTTGTAACTTTTAGCATGTGATTACCCTGAATCCTCTGGATTAGCTATCGGTCCTTGCCCGCCTCTTGGGGCGGACACGGAGCATGATCAGACCGGCAAACGCGCCAGCTGGGCTTTCAGCTTGCCCACCGTCGCTTCGAATTCTGCCAGTCTTTTCTGCTCCTGCTCAACGACTGCCGGCGGTGCCTTTGCAACAAAACTCTCATTCTGCAATTTGCCGTTGCACTTGATGATTTCCGTGCTCAACCGTGCAATCTCCTTCGACAACCGCTCCCGCTCCACTGCCACGTCGATTTCGACCTTCAGCACGAGCTTGTCGTTCCCTACGATAGCAATTGGCGCGCCATCTGCCTGCGCGTCCAGGCTTGCCTCGTCGGCAATGATCTGAACTTCGGACAAACGGGCCAACGCCTGTGCGTACGGAGCAAACGTGCGCAGGCGCTCCGCATTGCCGGTAGCGAGCAACGGCACCTTGACCGCCGGCGACAGATTCATTTCGCCACGCAGATTCCGGCACGCATCGATCACCGCTTTCAGGTCGGCTGCCCACTGCTCCGCGTCTTCATCGATTTTCGACGGTTCGGCAACGGGGTAAGGCTGCACCATGATGGACGCTTCGCCCTCGGCTTTGCCCTCGGGATAACGCCCGGCCAGCGGCGCCACTTTTTGCCACAGCGCCTCGGTGATGAACGGAATCACCGGATGCGCCAGTCGCAGCACCGTCTCGAGCACGCGCAGCAGCGTGCGGCGTGTTGCGCGCTGCTGGTTCGGCTGACCCGTCTGGATCTGAACTTTGGCGAGTTCGAGATACCAGTCACAGTATTCGTCCCATACGAACTTGTATAGGGCGTTGGCCACATTGTCAAAACGATAATCGGCGAAACCCTTGGCGATTTCCGCTTCCACGCGCTGCAGACGTGAAACGATCCAGAAGTCGGCCTGCGAGAAATGCAGATGTCCGTCCGGACCGCATTCGCCACATTGTTCCGGCTTGCCGAAGCCGCAATCGTGGCCTTCGCAGTTCATCAGCACGAAACGGGTGGCATTCCACAGCTTGTTGCAGAAGTTGCGGTAGCCTTCGCAGCGCGCCAGATCGAAGTTGACGTTGCGTCCGAGCGTGGCCATCGAGGCCATCGTGAAGCGCAATGCGTCGGTGCCGAACGCGGGGATGCCGTCGGGGAATTCCTTACGGGTTTTCTTTTCGATCGACGCGGCCTGTTTCGGATTCATCAGGCCGGTGGTGCGCTTGGCGACCAGCGCGTCGAGGCCGATGCCGTCGACGATATCGATCGGGTCGAGCGTATTGCCCTTGCTCTTCGACATCTTCTGGCCTTCGGCGTCGCGTACGAGTCCGTGCACGTACACCGTGTCGAACGGCACCTGGCCGGTGAAGTGCGTGGTCATCATGACCATGCGCGCGACCCAGAAGAAGATGATGTCGAAGCCGGTGACCAGCACCGACGACGGCAGGAAGTGCTTCAGTTCCTGCGTTTCATTCGGCCAGCCGAGCGACGAGAACGGCACCAGAGCAGACGAGAACCACGTGTCGAGTACGTCTTCGTCGCGCTTGAGCGCGCCCGTGTAGCCGGCCGCCGCGGCCTTGGCGCGCGCGTCCTCTTCGGTCTTCGCCACGAAGATTTCGCCGTTTTCGCCATACCACGCCGGGATCTGATGGCCCCACCAGAGCTGGCGCGAGATGCACCAGTCCTGAATGTTCTCGAGCCACTGGTAGTAGGTGGTGGTCCAGTTTTCCGGCACGAACTTGATTTCGCCGCCGCGAACCACGTCGAGCGCCGTTTCGGCGATGGATTTGCCCGGATTGAAGGTACCTTCCGGCGCCGGCTTGCTCATCGCGACGAACCATTGGTCCGTCAGCATCGGCTCGATGACGACGCCGGTACGGTCGCCGCGCGGCACCATCAGCTTGTGCGGCTTGACCGATTCGAGCACGCCGAGCGCTTCGAGGTCGGCCACCACCTGCTTGCGGGCTTCGAAGCGGTCGAGGCCGCGGTATTTTTCCGGCGCGTTCTCGTTGATTTTGGCGTCGAGCGTGAGGATTTCGATTTGCGGCAGCTTGTGGCGCAGACCGACCTGATAGTCGTTGAAATCGTGCGCGGGCGTGACTTTGACGACGCCGGTGCCGAATTCGCGGTCGACGTAGTCGTCCGCGATGATCGGCACTTCGCGGCCCGACAGCGGCAGCGTGACCGTCTTGCCGATCAGGTGCGCGTAGCGCTCGTCTTCCGGGTGGACCATCACGGCGGTGTCGCCGAGCATGGTTTCCGGGCGCGTGGTGGCGACCGTCAGATGGCCCGAGCCGTCCGTGAGCGGGTACTGGATGTGCCAGAGCGAGCCGTTTTCTTCTTCGCTGACCACTTCGAGGTCGGAGACGGCGGTGAGCAGCACCGGGTCCCAGTTCACGAGGCGCTTGCCGCGATAGATCAGGCCCTGTTCATACAGGCGTACGAAGACATCGCGCACGGCGGCCGACATCTTGTCGTCCATCGTGAAGTATTCGCGCGACCAGTCGATTGAGGCGCCCAAACGCCGCACCTGGTTCGTGATGGTCGAACCGGATTCCTGCTTCCATTCCCAGACGCGTTCGACGAACTTTTCACGGCCTAGGTCATGGCGCGAGACGCCTTGCGCGTCCAGTTGGCGCTCGACGACGATCTGCGTGGCGATGCCCGCGTGGTCCGTGCCCGGCACCCACAGGGTGTTTTCACCGAGCATGCGGTGATAGCGGGTGAGGCCGTCCATGATCGTCTGGTTGAAGGCATGGCCCATGTGGAGGGTGCCCGTGACGTTCGGCGGCGGCAGCTGGATCGAGAAATCTTTCCGGTTTTCCTCGATGGAGGGCGTCGCGTAGGCGCGCTTTTCCCATTCGGGGCCCCAGTGGGCTTCGATGGTGTGGGGCTCGAAGCTTTTGGCAAGCGTGGAGGTGGTGTCGCTCGGGGTCTCGCTCATTGTGTCGGTTCGGCTGGTGAATGCTGGGAATGGTCGATTATAAGCGGCGCCTGGCGGTGGGGGATTTTTGGGAATTTGATCGGATGGCTTTTTGCCTGCGGCGCTTTGGTGGATGGGGCTTTTGGGGGTGGCCTTTCCTTGAGTTCCTGGTGGTCTATTAGCGTTGCCCCTGTGCGGGGCGCGCATCCGGCCTGGGGTGGACGCAAGATCAGCCGGCGTCTGCGTGATCTGGGTCACACGGACGAGCCCGCCCCCAGCACTGTGACGGACATCCTGCATCGCCACGGGCTGATCGACCCGGCTGCTTCCGACGCCGCCACGCCTTGGCAGCGCTTCGAGCATGCGCAGCCCAACGATCTCTGGCAGATGGATTTCAAGGGCTGGTTCGACCTGCAGGACGGACGGCACTGTTCGCCACTGACCATGCTGGACGATCATTCGCGCTACAACGTGACACTCGACGCCTGCATCTGCACTGACACCCGGATCGGGCAGCATCATCTGGAGCGCACGTTCCGCCGCTACGGGCTGCCGCTGCGCATCAACGCGGACAACGGTTCGCCGTGGGGTAGCCCCAGCCAGCCGGGCCAGTTGACCGAACTGGCCATCTGGCTCATCCGGCTGGGCGTGCGACTGTCGCACAGCCGCGTGGCGCATCCGCAGACCAACGGCAAGGAGGAGCGTTTCACCGCACGCTGAAGGCCGAGGTGATCGCCGGGCGCCATTTCAGGGACCTGAGCAGCGCCCAGCAGGCGTTCGATGCAGGGCGCTCGGTCTACAACCATCAGCGCCCGCATCAGGCGCTGGACATGGCGACCCCAGTCACGCGCTATCGCCCCAGTCCGCGCGCCTACCCCGAGATTCTGCCGCCGATCGAGTACGGCGAAAACGACCTCGTGCAGTGCGTGAAGTGGAACGGTGAACTACGCTTCAGGAACCGGCGATTCAAGGTGTCGAAGGCATTGCAGAACCTGCCCGTGGCCATCCGCGAGCGCGTCGGTGAAGAGAACTGCTACGACCTGTTTTTTGCGCATCACCGTTTCGGAACCATCAACCTGAACCAGCAGGAATGAGCGGATCATGTGTTACCCATGTCTCCGCACACCTGTTACCCATGTCTCCGGTCCATACACGGCCGGCAAAGAAAAGTAAGTGCCGCCCCGCACAGGGGCAACGCTAATAGACCACAAACAAATCAAGGAAAGGCCAAAACCCCAAAAAAACCAAACCCAACCTCACAACGCAACCGCCTCCCCCTTCAACAAAGACTCCCGCAACGCCATCCCAATCCGCGTAGCCTCCAACGCATCAGCAAGCGAAGCCCCAGCCCGCGCAGCAGAAGACACCGCCCCACCCTGCACCGCCGCAACAAACGCCCTAGCCTCAAACAAAAACGCCTCCTCGAAACGATCAAAAAAATTCGCCGTACATTCGTTCCGAATCCCGCTGGCATCATAAATCTCAACCCGATTAGCCCGCGGATTACGTCCAATAGCAAGCGCTCCAGCCGTGCCGATCACTTCGCTATGCGTGTCATTACCATGGGCCTGCGTCCGCGACGCATAAAACATGGCCAGCTTGCCGTCTTCGAACTCGCAGATCGCGACACCGTTATCGACATCGCTGAACTCACGCAGCCCTTCATGCATCGCGGCAACACCCGCCGCAAACACGCGTTTCGCGCGCGGCCGACCCAGCAGCCAGCGCGCCACATCGATATCGTGCACGGTGCAATCGAGAAAAATCCCGCCAGACGTCGCCGCGAAACGCACAAAAAAACCATCGCTATCGTTCTGATCCGCCGTCTGCGAGCGCACAAGAAACGGCCGGCCGATCTTGCCGGCTTCGATCTTGTCGAACGCGTCCTTGTAACTCGGATCGAAGCGCCGCATGAACCCGATGGTCGCCTGCAAATGCGGATAGCGCGCGGCCTCGGCCAGCACCCTCTCGCACTCGGCGAGATCCAGCGACAAAGGCTTCTCGCAGAACACATGCTTGCCGGCCCGCAACGCGTCGACGATCTGCTGCGCGTGCAACGAAGACGGCGTGACGAGCCAGACCGCATCCACCTCGCGATCAGCCAGCAACTTCGCGTAATCCTCGTACAGTCGCGGCGCAGGCAACACTTCCCGCGCCCACGCCCGCTCCTCCTCCACCGGACTGCAAGCCGCCACGAGCGACGCACCCGGCACGCGATACGCGAGATTCTCCGCGTGCCGCTTGCCGAGCCGCCCGAGGCCGACTACGCCCACACGAACCCGCGCCGCGGCGGCCGCCATCACGATGCCTCGCCGAGTTTGATCGCGCGGCCCTCGCGCCACGAGCGCGTCGCCGCTTCGGCGAGTTCAAGCGCTTTCAAGCCGTCGGCGACGGTCGTGCGCACCGGTTTGTCATGTGTCACCGCATCGAAGAAATGCGCAATTTCATGCGCGTAAGCCGCGCGGTAACGTTCGAGGAAAAACGCTTCCGGCACGTCGCTCGACACCTCGGTTTTCGAATACGCCGTGACTTCCGTGGGCCGCATATTGCCCGCCTGCAACATGCCGGTGCTGCCCAGCACTTCGAAGCGCTGGTCGTAACCGTATGCGGCGCGCCGTGCGGTATTGATCTGGCACAGGCGGCCGCGCTTAGTGCGGATCGTCACCGCGGTCGAATCGATATCGCCCGCGTCGGCGATCGCCGGGTCGCTCAGACAACTGCCGGTGGCGTGCAGCGTGTCGGCCTCGTCGTCGAGAATCCAACGGAAGATGTCGAAATCGTGAATCAGCATGTCCTTGAAAATGCCGCCGGAATGCTTGATGTACTCGACCGGCGGCGCCCCCGGATCGCGGCTCGTCACCACCAGCATTTCCGGCGTGCCGATCTCGCCGGCGTCGAGCCGCGCTTTCAACGCGGAGAACGTCGGATCGAAGCGCCGCTGAAAACCGATCATGCACACCACGCCCGCGCGCTCCACCGCTGCCGCGCAAGCCCGCGCGCGCTCCAGCGTCAGATCGACCGGCTTCTCGCAGAACACATGCTTCTTCTGCGCGGCGGATTGCATGATCAGATCGGCATGGGTGTCGGTGCTCGAACAGATCACCGTTGCGCCGATCGACGCATCGCCCATCGCGCCGTCGATATCCGCGACCTGCGCGCCGTGCTCGGCGGCGAGCGCCGCGGCGGCCTCACGATTCACGTCGACCACGTACTTGAGCCGCACGCCCGGCTGCCGCGCAAGATTCGCCGCATGAATCTTGCCGATGCGCCCCGCGCCGAACACCGCCACGTCGATCGTCTTTGCCGCCTGATTTGCCCCATCAGTCATCGTATCCTCCAGTGTCTTTGGATTCTTCAACATTCAATTCGAGCTTGTACGCGAGCGCGATGAACAACGCCTGGCACAAACAGATTGTGCTGGTCAGCGAGCGGAACGCGAACGCGCTGCCCTCTTTCACATACAGTTGCGTGGTTGCATAACGCGCGAGCGGAGATAGTTGGCTATCCGTAATAACCAGCGTCCTGGCCTGGTGATGATGCGCGACCCGCAAGCAATATTGCGTCTCCTTGCCATAGGGCGCGAAGCTGATCGCGATCACCACGTCGCCCTTTTTCACACTGCGAATCTGCTCGCGGTACATGCCGCCGAAACCGGACACCAGGTGCACGCGCTTAGGCGTGTGCTGCAGCGCGTAGACGATATAGCTCGCCACCGGAAACGAGCGCCGCACGCCGATCACGTAGATGTTGTCGGCCTGCTGCAGCATCTTCACGGCGGCGTCGAACTCCTTGTCGTCGAGCCCCGCCTCCAGTTCTTCGAGACCGCCACGCGAGGCCGCGATGAATTCGCGCGCCACCGAGCCGCCGGACAACGCGCCCGGCTTCTCGTCGATCAGCTTGCGAATGCGCTGCTGATAGCTCGGCGACGAACTGCCCTGACCCGTGTAAGCCTGCCGAAACACCGCCTGCAGATCGGAGAAACCGGAAAAACCGAAGCGCTGCGCAAAACGCACCACGGCGGACGGATGCACGCCGCAACTCGCGGCGATGTCGCTGGTGCGATCCACCATCACACTGGAGCGATGCTGCTCGATATAGGTCGCGACATTCTTCAACTGACGCGGCAACGCGTCGTAGTTTTCCGCGATGCGCTGCATCAATTCTTCGACGCTAGGCAATTCCTCGGTGCTCTCTTCCGCCATGGCTCTCTCTCGGGTGCTTTATTGCAGTGCCGCAGACGCTCCGAACGCCCGCCGCACGGCCTCCTGACGCTGCCGATTATAGGCAGGCGCCCCGTCAAATGGAATGTATTTTCTATTTTTATTTGTAATGAAATTTTCATTGCAACGACTTGGAAGATCGCCTAATCTTGGTCGTGAGCGATGGTGCTTTGGTGGCAACACCCGGGTTGGCCAGACGCTCCCTTCAAAAACGACATACCGAGAAAGGTGGAGACAATGAGACTTTGCAAGGGCAAGGCTACGCTCAGGATTCTGGTGACGGCACTGACGTTGGCGACGGGATTCGGCGCGGCCTCGGCCGCCCGCGCGGCTGACGCTCACTTCGTGCTGATCAGCCACGCGCCGGATTCGGATTCGTGGTGGAACACCATCAAGAACGCCATCAAACAGGCCGACGAGGACTTCAACGTCGAGACCGACTACCGCAATCCGCCGAACGGCGACATCGCCGACATGTCGCGTCTGATCGAGCAGGCGGCCGCGCGCAACTACGACGGCGTGATCGTCACCATCGCCGATTTCGACGTGCTGAAAAGCTCGATCAACAAGGTGACCGCGAAGAAGATTCCGCTCGTCACGATCAATTCGGGCACGGAGGAACAGAGCGCGCAGCTCGGCGCGATCATGCATGTGGGTCAACCCGAATACGTCGCGGGCAGAGCGGCCGGCGAGAAAGCCAAGGCCGCGGGCGTGAAGTCGTTCCTGTGCGTGAACCACATCGCCACCAATACGGTGTCGTTCGATCGTTGCCGTGGTTTCGCCGAAGCGCTCGGCGTCGACTACAAGGCTTCCACTATCGACTCCGGCCAGGATCCGACCGAGATTCAATCGAAGGTCAGCGCGTATTTGCGCAACCACCCGAACACCGGCGCGATCCTGACACTCGGACCGACCCCGGCTTCGGCCACGCTGAAAGCGGTCACGCAAATGGGTCTGGCGGGCAAGATCTACTTCTGCACGTTCGACTTCTCCGACGACATCGCCAAGGCGATCCAGAACGGCACGATCCAGTTCGCCATCGACCAGCAGCCGTACCTGCAGGGCTACATCCCCGTGGCGGTGCTGGCGATCGTGAAGAAAGAGCACACCACCGACCCCGCGAAGATCCGCCAGATTCTCGAAGCCAATCCGAAGTTCAAGGAACGGCTCGCAACCTATGGCCTCGCACCGTCCTATGGGCCGAAGAACATTCGCTCGGGCCCGGGTTTCATCACCAAGGAAAACCTCGACAAGGTTATCAAGTACGCAGGTCAGTACCGCTGATTCTTTACGCTAGTTAGTCACGCGCACGGCGGGCACCGCTTCGATACAGGCGGGCCGCCCGCCGCCACCGCGCATTTCACCGGCTGTTGTTCTCGCCACGCATCCTCGCGTGCGAGTCGCACACGGCCGGGCTCCAAGGAGACATCATGGGTGTAGCCGGCAAACACTTCCCACCGCACGTCAAGACGAATTCCGGCGAGGCAGCGCCCTCGGTGCCCGATTCGGATGAACGGCTGCGCAAGGAATCCAGGTTCGGCCACGTGCTGAACCGCCCCGAATTCGCCGCGATTTCCGGCGCGGTACTGGTGTTTCTCGTCTTCGCGCTGACGGCCGGCAACTCCGGCATGTTCAATCTCGACGGCGTGATGAACTGGTCGCAGGTCTCGGCGTATCTCGGCATCCTCGCCGTGGGCGCCTGCCTGCTGATGATCGCCGGTGAGTTCGATCTGTCCATCGGCTCGATGATCGGTTTCGCGGGCATGATGGTCGCGATTCCCTCGGTGTATTTTCACTGGCCGATTTCGCTCGCGATCCTCTTCGCGTTCGCCGGCTCCATGCTGCTAGGCGCGCTGAACGGCTATCTGGTGATGCGAACGCGCCTGCCTTCGTTCATCGTCACGCTCGCGTTTCTGTTCATCTTGCGCGGCCTCACGCTCGCGCTCTCGATCATGTTCGCGGACCGCACGATCGTCTCCGGCGTCGGCGACCTCGCTCAGCAGGACTGGCTCGCGGATACGCTGTTTCACGGCGTCGCGCTGAACGGTCTGTTCACGATGCTCGCCCGCCATGGCATCGGCACCATGCTCGATAACGGGCACGCGCTTGTGCCGGGCATTCCCAAGGTGATTCTGTGGTGGCTCGGACTCGCCGCAGTCTGCGCGTTCGTGCTGGCAAAGACGCGGGCGGGCAACTGGATTCTCGCCGTCGGTGGCGACGCCAACGCGGCCAAGAACGTCGGCGTGCCGGTGCGTCGCGTGAAGATTTCGCTGTTCGTGCTGACTGCGTTCTGCTCGTGCCTCTTCGCGGTGCTGCAAGTGTGCGACATCGGCTCGGCCGCGGCCGATCGCGGTTTGCAGAAGGAATTCGAAGCGATCATCGCCGCGGTGATCGGCGGCACCTTGCTGACGGGTGGTTATGGTTCAGTGGTCGGCGCGTGTTTCGGGGCGTTGATCTTCGGTGTCGTGCAGATCGGCATTACCTACACCAACGTCAGTTCCGACTGGTTCCGCGTGTTCCTCGGCGTGATGCTGCTGATCGCCGTGCTGTTCAATCACTATGTGCGCCGCCGCGTCGCGCAATCGTAACGAGGAGACGACCATGTCAGATACGAATACCGCAGCGAATGGCGTCGACGGCTCGAACACCAACGCGAGCGCCCCGCAGGAAGACGTGATCCTCGCTCTCGAGAACGTCAACAAATACTTCGGCAAGGTAATCGCATTGAGCGGCGTGACCTTACGTCTGAAACGCGGCGAAGTGCACTGCCTGCTCGGCGACAACGGCGCAGGCAAGTCGACGTTGATCAAGACCCTCGCAGGCGTGCATCAGCCCTCTTCCGGCCAGTATCTGGTGGACGGCAAACCGGTGCTGTTCGAATCGCCGAAAGACGCGCTCGATCTCGGCATCGCCACCGTGTATCAGGATCTCGCGCTGGTGCCGCTGCTCTCGGTGGCGCGCAACTTCTTCATGGGACGCGAGCCGCAGAAGAAACTGTTCGGCTTCCTGAGCGTGATGGACCTCGAAACCAGCGCCACCACCGCGCGCGACAAGCTCGCCGAAATGGGCATCAACGTGCGCGATGCGCATCAGCCGATCGGCACCATGTCCGGCGGCGAGAAGCAATGTCTGGCGATCGCGCGGGCGATTCACTTCGGCGCGCGCGTGCTGATTCTCGACGAGCCGACCGCCGCGCTCGGCGTAAAGCAAAGCTTCAACGTGCTCAAGCTGATTCACAAGGCGCGCGCCAAGGGCATCTCGGTGATCTTCATCACGCACAACGTGCACCACGCGTATCCGATCGGCGATTCGTTCACGGTGCTCAATCGCGGCAAATCGCTCGGCACGTTCACCAAGGAAACCATCAGCAAGGACGAGGTGCTCGACATGATGGCCGGCGGCGCCGAGATGCAGAAGATGATCGGCGAACTCGAAGGCGCGACGATCTGATTCATTCGCGCGACGTTTTGGCGCAGCCGCGCCGGCCGACGCGCCCAGCTATTCAGGAAACTTCATGAATCACTCCAGCACATCCAGCGGGACCCCGTCCGCTTCGGCGCCGTCGAACGGCAGCCGTTTCGCGCCGGGCCGCAGCCGCGACATCGTCTGCCTCGGCCGCCTCGCCGTCGATCTGTACGCGCAGCAAGTCGGCGCGCGGCTCGAAGACGTGTCGAGCTTCGCGAAGTATCTCGGCGGGTCGTCGGCGAATATCGCGTTCGGCTGCGCGCGGCTCGGCCTCGCGTCGTCGATGCTGGCGCGCGTCGGCAACGATCATATGGGCCGCTTTCTCACCGAGACGCTAACCAGAGAAGGCTGCGACGTCAGCCACGTGCGCATCGATCAGGAGCGTCTGACCGCGCTCGTGCTGCTCGGCCTGAAAGACCGCGATACTTTCCCGCTGATCTTCTATCGCGAGAACTGCGCCGACATGGCGGTCGATGAAGCGGATTTCGACGAGGCCTTCATTGCGTCGTCGAAAGCGCTGCTGATCACCGGCACGCACTTTTCCACCGAACAGGTGAACCGTACGAGCCGCCGTGCGCTGGATTACGCGCGCCGCAACCAGGTGCGCACCGTGCTTGATATCGACTATCGCCCGGTGTTGTGGGGTCTTACCGGCAAAGCGGACGGTGAAACGCGCTTCGTCGCGAGCGAAGGGGTCACCGCGCATTTGCAGCGCATTCTGCCGCTGATCGATCTTGTGATCGGCACCGAAGAAGAATTCCGCATTGCCGGCGGCAAGACCGAACTGGTCGACGCGCTCGCGATGGTGCGCGCCGTCACACCGGCCACGCTGGTGCTCAAGCGCGGACCGCTCGGCTGCCAGATCATCGACGGCCAGGTCCCCGCCTCGCTCGACGACGTGCCGATTCACGGCGGCGTGGAAGTCGAAGTGCTGAACGTGCTCGGCGCAGGCGACGCGTTCGCCTCGGGCTTTCTCTCCGGCTGGCTGCGCGATCAGCCGCTCGAAGCGTGCGCGCGCGCCGCGAACGCAAGCGGCGCGCTGGTCGTCTCACGGCACGGCTGCGCGCCGGCCATGCCGACGCCCGCCGAACTCGACTACTTCCTGCGCGAAGCGAAAGCCGATCCGCAGCGCATGCGCCGCCCGGATCGCGACGCGACGCTCGCACGGCTGCATCGCGTCTCGCCGGCCCGCAAACAATGGGACGAAGTACTCGGCTTCGCGTTCGACCATCGCAACCAGTTCTTCGAACTCGCGCAGCAAACCGGCGCCGACGAAGCGCGCATTGCGCGCCTGAAGGGCCTGTTCGTCGAAGCCGTCGCGCAGACTGAAAGCGCGTTGGGTTTGCAGAACCGCATCGGCGTGCTGATCGACGACCGTTACGGACAGGACGCGCTGAACGCGGCCACCGGGCGCGGCTGGTGGATCGGCCGGCCAGTGGAACTGCCGGGCTCGGTGCCGCTCGTGTTCGATCATGGCCGTTCGATCGGGACCACGCTGATCCCGTGGCCGCGGGAGCATATCGTCAAGTGCCTCGTGCAGTTCCATCCCGACGAACCCATCGAGCAGCGCCTCGAACAGGAAGCGCAGCTGCGCGCGCTCTATGACGCGACGCAAGCAAGCGGCCACGAATTGCTGCTCGAAGTGATTCCGCCGAAACACGCGCATCTGCCGCAAGCGCCGGACACGGTGTATCGCGCGTTGAAGCGCCTGTACAACATCGGCATCTATCCCGAGTGGTGGAAGCTCGAACCGATGGACGCCGCGCAATGGCGCAACGTCGACGCGCTGATCGCCGAGCGCGATCCGTATTGCCGGGGCGTGGTGCTGCTCGGTTTGTCGGCGGCCGTCGAGCAACTGGACGAAGGCTTCCGCGCGGCGGCGCAATCAGCGACGTGCCGCGGCTTCACGGTCGGGCGCACGATCTTCCACGAACCGAGCCATGCGTGGCTCGCCGGAGAAATCGGCGACGACGAACTGATCGCGCGCGTGCGCCGCACCTTCGAAACGCTGATCGCTTCGTGGCGCGCAACACGTGGCGCGAGTGCCGCGCAGGCCAGCGCGCCGAACCATGTCCATCAGGAGCAAGCCGCATGAATCAGCGCGTATTGCATCACGACGCGGCGTCCGCCAACGACGCCAGCCACGCTCGCGCGGGCTCGGGCGGCACGGTGCGCCTGACGACCGCGCAGGCGCTGGTCCGCTATCTCGCCGCGCAACGCGTCGCGACCGAGGACGGCCAGGGCACCGAGCCGCTATTCGGCGGCGTGTTCGCCATCTTCGGTCACGGCAACGTGGCGGGGATCGGCGAGGCGCTGTATCAGCACCGCGACGAACTGCCGACGCTGCGCGCCCACAATGAACAGGCGATGGCGCATAGCGCGATCGCCTATGCGAAGGCGCATTTCCGCCGCCGCATGATGGCCGTCACGACGTCGATCGGACCGGGCGCCACCAACCTCCTAACCGCGGCGGCGCTCGCCCACGTGAACCGTTTGCCGGTGCTGCTGCTGCCCGGCGACATCTTCGTCTCGCGCGCACCGGACCCCGTGTTGCAGCAGGTCGAAGACTTCCACGACGGCGGCGTCTCCGCCAACGACGCGTTCAAGCCGGTGTCGCGCTACTTCGACCGCATCGTGCATCCGGCGCAGTTGCTGAATGCGCTGCCGCGCGCCGTGCGTGTGCTGACCGACGCCGCCCTGTGCGGACCCGTCACGCTCGCGTTGCCGCAAGACGTGCAGGCGCAGGCGTGGGATTTCCCCGTCGACTTCTTCAAACCGCGCGTCGTCACGTTTTATTCGCCCGCGCCGCGCGTCGATGAAATCGAGGCTGCGGTCGCGCGTCTGCGGCATGCGAAGCGGCCGTTGATCGTCGCGGGCGGCGGTGTGCTATACGGCCGCGCCACCGATGCGCTGCACCGTTTCTCGACCACGCACGGTATTCCGGTCGCGGAAACGCAGGCCGGCAAAGGCTCGCTTGCCTGGAACGATCCGCTGAACGCGGGTGCGCTCGGCGTGACCGGCTCGCCCGCCGCGAACGCGCTCGCGCACGACGCCGATTGCGTGCTGGCCATCGGCACCCGCTTGCAGGACTTCACCACCGGCTCGAACACGTTGTTCACGCAGGCGGATGTGATCGCGATCAACGCCAATGCGTTCGACGGCCTCAAGCATCGCGCGCAGGTAGTCGAAGCCGACGCGCGTCTTGCGCTCGACGCGCTCGCCGAACCTCTGCAAGGCTGGCATGCGGACCGCACATGGACCGCGCGCGCGCACAAACTCGCGGCGAGCTGGCGCGATACGGTGAGCACGCTCACGCATGCGCCGCAGCGCGACACCGTGCTGCCCTACGAGGGCGATGTGATCGGCGCCGTGCAACGTTCGAGCGCCAGTTCGCCCGCGAACGATATCGTCGTTTGCGCGGCCGGCACGCTGCCCGCCGAGTTGCACAAGCTGTGGCGCGCCGGCAAGCCGGGTGCGTATCACGTCGAGTACGGCTATTCGTGCATGGGCTACGAGATTGCCGGCGGACTCGGCGTGAAGCTCGCCCGGCCCGCGCGTGAAGTGATCGTGATGGTCGGCGACGGCAGCTATCTGATGATGAACAGCGAGATCGCCACCTCGGTGATGATCGGCGCGAAGCTGATCGTCGTGGTGCTCGACAATCGCGGCTATGGCTGCATCAACCGCTTACAGCAGGCCTGCGGCGGTGCGCCATTCAACAACCTGCTCGAAAATTGCGTGCAAGGACCGCTCGGCGCGCCGAAGATCGATTTCGCAGCGCATGCGCGCGCTCTCGGCGCGCAAGCCGAACACGCGGCGAATATCGCCGAATTCGAAGCCGCAATGGAACGCGCCCGCGCGGCGGATCGTACCTATGTCATCAGCATCGACACCGATCCGGCCCGCACCACCGACGACGGCGGCTGGTGGTGGGAAGTGGCGGTGCCGGAAGTGTCGGCGCGCCCCGCTGTGCGCGACGCGCGTGCGAAATACGAAACGCAACTCGCGGCCCGCGCGGAGCCGGCGAGTTCCGCGCAAAACACCGGCCCCACCGACAACGAATGAGGACGCCCGCATGACTGCTTTCGACGTACGTATCGGCATCAATCCGCTCTCGTGGATGAACGACGATCTGCCTTCGCTCGGCGGCGAGACGCCACTCGAGGTGGCGCTGACGGAAGGCCGCGCGATCGGCTATCAAGGCTTCGAACTCGGCAACAAGTTTCCGCGCGAACCCCAGGCATTGAAGACGCTGCTCGCGCAACACGATCTCGCGCTGGTCTCCGGCTGGTATTCCGGACGCCTCGCGCGACGCAGCGTGGAAGAGGAAATCGCCTCCGTCGGTCCGCATCTCGAGCTACTCGCGCAAAACGGCGCGACGGCAATGGTGTATGGCGAGGTCGCCGATTCGATTCAGGGCGCGTCGCAGCCGCTTTACCAACGTCCGCGTTTTTTCAGCGACGCACAATGGGCCGAGTACGCGGCGCGCGTCGACGAATTCGCGCGGTATACGTTAAGCCGTGGCGTGCGGCTCGCCTATCATCATCACATGGGCGCTTATGTCGAGACGCCAGCCGATGTCGATCAACTGATGGCACGCACCAGCGACGCCGTCGGCCTGCTGTTCGACGCGGGACACATCACGTTTGCCGGCGGCGATCCATTGGCCGTGCTCGACAAACATATCGGGCGCGTTTGCCACGTGCATTGCAAGGACGTGCGCCCCGCCGTGATGAAGCTCGCGCGCAACCGAAACTGGAGTTTTCTCGACGCGGTCATCGCCGGCGCCTTCACGGTGCCGGGCGACGGCGCGGTGAATTTCCCCGCGATCATCGAGCGCTTGAAGCGGCACGGTTATTGCGGCTGGCTGGTGGTGGAAGCGGAACAGGATCCGGTCGTGGCGCCGTCGTTCGAATATGCGCAGAAAGGCTACAAGACATTACGCACGCTGGTCGATGCGCCGCTCGGCGCCGCCGGCGGCTCTGAGCAGGAGGCAGCATGAGTTTATTGGTGAAGGCGCAGCGCGAAGGCCAGACGATCGCGCGAGTGACACCCGAGTCGGCGTGCTGGCGGTACGTCGGTTTTGCCGCTTACCGGCTGGGTGAGAACGAGGTCGTGCACGTGTTCGAACCGTCGCGTGAAGTGTGCATCGTCGTGCTCACGGGTGCGGTGGATATCGAAACCGCGGACACTAAATGGAGTTCGCTGGGTTCGCGCGACAGCGTGTTCGAGGACGCCGCACCGTACGCGGTGTATTTGCCGCCGAACGTGCGGGTGACGGTTCGCGCTTGCCGCGACGCCGAAATCGGCGTGGCGAGTGCACCGGCCAAAGGCGAATTCCCGGCGAGGTTGATCGAGCCTGGTTCGATGAAGCGCTCGACCCGCGGCAAAGGACTGAATACGCGATACGTCTGCGATATTCTTCCTCAGACCGAGCCTGCGGAGTCACTGTTGGTGGTGGAAGTCAGGACGCCTGGTGGACACGCTTCGAGCTACCCGCCGCACAAGCACGACACCGACAATGTCCCGCACGAGAGTTCGCTCGAAGAGACTTACTATCACCGGCTCGATCCGCCGCAAGGGTTTGCGTTTCAGCGCGTGTACACCGACATGCGCGACATCGACGAATCGATGGCCGTCGAGAATCACGACGTCGTGATGGTGCCGCGTGGCTATCATCCCGTGATCGTGCCGTACGGGTATGACTCGTATTATCTGAACGTGATGGCAGGTGGGCAACGAGTCTGGCATTTCCGCAATGATCCGGCGCACGAGTGGATCATCAATAAGGACGCTTGATCTTGCAGCCTGCGCGGCGCTTTCCAAAAGCACCGCGCAGGCTACTGTCTAACGGCCAGATCGACCTCCAGGCCGCCGTCCTCGCCCATCTTCACCGTTCCCTTCGCCACGTCCTTGCGATAGCCGTACAGATCGAACTTCATCACGCCGGGGTTCGAACTGTCCTTGATGAACGTGCGCGTATTCGTCACCAGCGAGTTGAACATCTTCACGTCGCCGGACTCGATCCAGACGAAGCTCTTCGCTGCGGCAAGTGAGTGGAAAGCCGCGTGCACGGGGCGTGAGCGGCGTGTCGACTAATGAGATTCAAACGCCATGATTGGCGCGATTTGGGCGCAGAGCGCGGGGCACGCGACTCTGCCGACGCGTGAGGGATTTACCTGGACAGCAAATCGATCAACAAGCCGCCACGTCGCACCTCAATAGAACACCGTGCGTAGGCTCAACCGACGCCGAGCCATTCCCGCATCACGTCGGTCCGCTGCAAGAACGACGCGAGCGCACCGTCGAACACGATTTCGCCGTGCCCCATCACCGCGACGCGGCTGGCGATGTCCTCCGCGATCACGAGACGCTGCTCGATCAGCAGCATCGCCACGCCGCGATCGCGCAGCGTCCGCAAGCATCGGGCGACCTGCTCCATCACCAGACTCGCGAGACCCTCGCCGGGTTCGTCGATGACGAGCAGATCGGGGTCGCCGAGCAGCGCGCGGGCAAGCGTCAACATCTGCTGCTCGCCGCCCGACAGCGCACCCGCGCGCGTGCGCTTCCGTTCGCGCAGCACGGGGAAAAGCGCGTACGCATCGTCGATGGTGAAGCGCGGCGCGCGGCCGCGATCCTGTGGCGCGACACCGAGTTGCAGATTCTCGTGCACGCTCAGCGTCGGAAAAACGTCGCGATGCTCGGGCACATAGCCGAGCCCGAGGCGCGCGATCTCGAAGGTGCGCAGGCCACCGAGCGCGCGGCCCGCGAAACGCAACTCGCCTTCGCTCCGTACGAGACCCATGATCGCGCGCGCGAGCGTCGAGCGGCCCGAACCGTTACGGCCGACCAGTGCCAGCACTTCGCCCGCCTGGATGCTGAGCGTGACGCCGTGCAGCGCCTGGCTCGCGCCGTACCACGCGTTCAGCGCGCGAATGTCCAGCAGGGCGCTCATGAGCCGAACCCTTCGCCGAGATACGCGGCGCGCACCGCTGCGTCCGCGCGAATCGCCGCCGGCGTGCCGCTCGCGATGATGCGTCCTTGCACGAGCACCGAAATGCGATCGGCGATCGCGAAGACCGCGTCCATGTCGTGCTCGACCATTAGCAGCGTGCGGCCCGCCGTGGTCTCGCGAATCAGTTCGATGGCGCGCGCCGCTTCCGCGCGATTCATGCCGGCCGTCGGCTCGTCTAGCAGCAAGGTATGCGCGCCGCCCGCGAGCGCGATGCCGAGATCGAGCGCGCGCTGCTCGGCATAGCTGAGCGTGCCGGCCTGAACGTGGCGGCGTTCGCTCAAGCCCACCGCGTCGAGCACTTGTGAGGCGCGCGCGTCGACCGTGCGCGAGCCGCTAAAACGCTGCCACCAGCGCGTGCGGTCACGCTCGGCCAGCATCGCCGCACAGCGGAGGTTGTCGAACACGGAGAGGCGCGTGAACACGCTGGTGCTCTGGAAGCTGCGCGCGAGGCCGCGACGCGTGATCGCGGCCGGCGCGAGGCGCGTGATCTCCGCGCCGAAAAGATCGATGCGCCCCGCGTTCGGCCGCGCGCCGCCTGCGATCAGATTGAAGAGCGTCGATTTGCCCGCGCCGTTCGGACCGATCAGCGCGTGACGCTCGCCGGGTTGAATCGCAAGATCAACGCCGCGCAGAATCTGCGTGGCGCCGAAGCGTTTTTCGACGCCGTAGAGCGCGAGCGCGGGGATCATTGCGAGGCTCCGGTGGTGTGCGTGGTGTTCGAGCGTGTGGCCGCGAGAAGCGTTTGCGCGCGAATCACAAGCGTCGGGATCATCGCGAGCCTCCGGCGGCATGCGCGGTGCTCGAGCGCAGGGCTGCAAGAAACGCTTGCGCGCGAATAGCGTAATGCGCGGAGAGTCCTCCCAACGCGGCCAACACAAAGACTGTGGCGCCGAAGTAAAGCGGAGACGCGTTGATCCATGACGGCAGGCCGGGCACGTCGAACACCGCGCCATCGTCCGCACCGAATTGCGCCGCGTAGGCCCATTGCACGGCGAGCACAGCGGCCACAGTCCACAACAATGCGGCAGCCATGCCCCACACGTACGCCGCGCGGCACCGGCGCCAGCCGTGCGCGGCCACACGCGCCGTAAAACGCCCCATGAAGCCCGCCAATCCATCCGGCGAAATCACCACGACCACGATGAAGAACAGCCCCAGATAGAACAGCCAGGCCCGCGTCACGCTCGCCACCGCGACACTGAAAAACGTCAGAACGACCGCGCCCGCGACCGGCCCGAAGAACGCCGCCGTCCCGCCAATCACCGTGGCGATCAACACCGCACCCGAGCGCATCATGGCGACGCTCTCCGTCGACACCAGTTCCACATTGATCAGCGCCAACGTCCCCGCGATACCCGCGAAAAACGCCGACATCACCACTACGCCACAGCGAATGCGACGCGGGTAGCAACCGATCGCTGCAGCCCGCACCGGGTTGTCGCGTACGGCGTTGGCAAGGCGCATGAATGGCGTACGCGAAAGCACGAACATCGCCGCGCACGCGAGCAGGCACCACACGGCGATCAGCGCATAAGCCTCGCGCGCCGGGCCGAAGGTCCAGCTTCCCAGCAACGGTCCGCTCGCGCGATCGATCGCCACGCCCGCTTCGCCGCCGAACCAGTCCGGCAGCGTCCACGCGGCGGCCGCCACGAGTTCGCCGAGACCGAGCGTGATCATCGCGAAGGCCGTGCCGGCGCGCCGCGTCGAGATGAAACCGAACAGCACGCCGCACAGCGCGCCGCCGATCCCGCCGACCAGCGGCAGCAGCACGAGCGGCACGCCGATCCGGTTGAACACCTGCGCGGCCAGCAGCGCGCCGAGGCCGGAGTAAGCGGCGTGGCCGAACGACAGCAGTCCCGTCTCGCCGAGCAGCAGGTTGTATGAAAGGGCGAACACGATCATCGTCGCGGTCTGCGCGAGGTAGGCGAGCAACCAGCTTTGCGGCCAGATGAAAGGCGGCACCGCGAGCAACAGAATGAGCGCAAGCCACGGCGCAAGCATGCGCCACAGCGCGCGCGGCGCTGTCACGGACGGCGCTGGCGATTCGTTTGCCTCACGCATGGTCGTCGCGCCGCCCGAAAAGCCCGCGCGGGCGCAGCGCCAGCATCGCCACCAGCAGCAGATACGGAATCAGCGGCGCGAGTTGCGCGAGCGTCAACGCGTCCCATTCGACGGGGAGCGTGGCGTCGAATATCGACAGCACGTCGCCCAGCGACACGCTGCTCGCCACGGCCAGCGTCTGCACGCAACCGACCAGCAGCGACGCCACCAGCGCTCCGCTCAGCGAACCCAGTCCGCCGATCACGACCACCACGAACACGATCGAGCCGAGCGACTCCGCCATCCCCGGTTCGATCACGAAGAGCGGCGCGCCGATCACGCCGGCCAGCGCGGCGAGCGCCGTGCCCGCCGCGAATACGCCGGTGAACACGCGCGGCACGTTGTGGCCGAGCGCTTCGACGGCGCTCGCGTGCGTCAGCGCGGCGCGCACGATCAGGCCCGCCTTCGACACGCGCAACACCGCGAACAGCACGGCCAGCATGGCGAGCGACACCGCCATCATGAACGCGCGGTAGCGTGCGAACGCCGCGCCGTAGACGGTGAAGAGCGGCCCGTCGAGCACGGCGGGCACGGTCGCGGACAGCGGGTTCAAGCCCCACCCGAGCTTGACAAGTTCGCCGAGCAGATACGCGGCGCCGAACGTCAGCAGCAACTCGGCAAGATGGCCGTGCCCACGCACGCGCCGCAACAGCCACCGCTCCAGGGCCGCACCGATCAGTCCGACGACAAGCGGCGCCACGACCAGCGCGCTCCAGAACCCCGCGCGCGCCGCCACCGAAAACCCGACGTAAGCGCCGAGCATGTAGAAGCTCGCGTGCGCGAAATTCAGCACCCCGAGCATGCTGAAAATCAGCGTCAAGCCCGCCGACAGCATGAACAGCAGCAGGCCGTAACTGATGCCGTTCAGCAGGTTGATGACGAACGACTGCACGCGCCTAGTCCGGCTGTTCTGCGACGCTCAACGGTTCGAGCGCCGCGCGCAATTCGGCGGGCAGATTCACCGGGCGCCTTGTGACACGATTCACATACACATGCACGAAGTGTCCTTGCGCGGCGGGTTGATCCTCGCCTTCCTTGAAGAGACCGACCTGATAGCGCACGCTCGACGTGCCGAGCCGTATGACGCGCAGGCCCGCGTCGATCCGGTCGGGAAACACCAGCGGCGCGAAGTAGTTGCATTGCGTCTCGACCACGAGACCGATCGTCTCGCCCTGCTCGAAATCGAGCACGCCGGTGCGGATCAGATACTCGTTCACCACGGTGTCGAAGTAGCTGTAGTAGACGACGTTGTTCACGTGACCGTAGACGTCGTTGTCCATCCAGCGGGTGGGAATCGTCAGGAAATGCGGGTAGGCGCTGCGCAAGGCGGATGCGGGTTTGTTCATGCTGGTGTGGTTGTCTCGGGCGTGGTTGTCTCGGGCGTTATCGTGAACGTTGTGTGGCCGGTTGTTTTGGTCAATGCCACTCGGTCAGCATGCGGCACGAGCGCCTTTGCTACCGGCGCACGGTCGGACAGGAAATATAAGCCATGCCGCGCTCCTCGCTGAGCGTGGGTTCATCGCACCGCTCATCGACGTGTTTGTCGGCTGGCTCACTGCCCCGGTCTTTCGACGAACTCGAACGGCAGGCCGCGCCGCCGCATCCATTCGCCGAGCGCCTGGCCGGTGCCCGCGCGCCAAGGCCGCAGCTTGGCCGGCTCGACCAGCCGGTACTCCAGCAATTCCGGCGACAACGCAATCGTTCCGTAAGCCTTCACGTGATACGCAATGATCAGTTCGTTCTTGCGGATGAATTCGTACACGCCGATCAACTCGACCGTCTCCGCGTGCAACGAGGTTTCCTCGAGCACCTCGCGGGCAATGCCCTCTTCCGGCGTCTCGCCGTTTTCGAGGAAGCCCGTGATCAGCGCGAACATGCCCTCCGCCCAGGCGGCATTGCGCGCCAGCAGAATCTTGCCTTCGTACTCGACGATCGCCGCCACCACCGGCAGCGGGTTGTTCCAGTGGACGTAGCCGCACGCCGGATCGGGACAGGTCTGGCGGATGCGGCCGCCTTCGTGTTCGGCGTCGGCGCGCTGGGTCAAAGGCGTGGCGCAACGTGGGCAAAATCGGTATTCGGTCATGGCGAAGGGGACGTTCCGTTTGTCTTGTGTGATGGCTTGTAGCTTATGGGCGTGACGCTCGGTTTGCGGTGCCGTTTTAGTCGGCGCGCCCAATGGTGCTCAGGGTCGCGTTCAGGCCGGTGCTCGGGTTGGCGCTCAGGTTAGCGCGCGATCTCGACGCTCATGGCCCGGCACTTCAGCGCCTCCGGTCCAACACGGCCTCACGCCGCGCACAACTCACGCACCTCGGCGGCGAACCGCTCGACCGTTTCCGGTTGCGTATCCCACGCGCACATCAGCCGGCATCCGCCCGCGCCGATGAATTCGTAAAACTTCCAGCCGCGCGCGCGCATGGCCTTGGCGGCTTGCGCGGGCAATTGCGCGAAGACCGCGTTCGATTCTCCGGGAAACATGATGCTCACGCCCGGAATTTCCTGCAACCGCGTTTGCAACAGTTGCGCCATCGCGTTCGCGTGACGCGCGTTGCGCAACCACACGTCGTTATCGAGCAGGCCGAGCCACGGTGCTGAAATGAAGCGCATCTTCGAAGCCAGTTGGCCGGCCTGCTTCAGGCGGTAGGCGAAATCGTCGGCGAGCGCGCGGTCGAAGAACACTACCGCTTCACCGACCGGCAAGCCGTTCTTGGTGCCGCCGAAGCACAGCACGTCGACGCCCGCGCGCCACGTGATCTCCGACGGATGCACGTCCAGCGCGGCGACCGCGTTGGCGAAACGCGCGCCGTCCATATGCACTTTCAGATGACGCCGTTTGGCGATCGCCGCGATCGCCCGCACTTCCTCGACGCTGTAGACCGTGCCGACTTCCGTCGATTGGGTCAGCGTGACGACTTTCGGCTTCGGGTAATGGATGTCGGCGCGGCGCGTGACCACCGCTTCGATCGCGTCTGGCGTGAGCTTGCCGCCAATGCCCGGCGCCGTCAGCAGCTTCGAACCGTTCGAGAAGAACTCCGGGCCGCCGCATTCGTCGGTTTCGATATGCGCGAGTTCGTGGCAAATCACCGAGTGATACGACTGGCACAGCGACGCGAGCGCCAGCGAATTGGCCGCCGTGCCGTTGAACACGAAGAACACTTCGCAGTCGGTCTGGAACAGTTCGCGCAGACGGTCGCACACCTGGTTGGTCCAGGAATCGTCGCCGTAGGCCGGCTCGTGGCCGCTGTTGTTGGCGGCGATCAGCGCGTCGAGCGCTTCGGGACAGATGCCGGCGTAGTTGTCGGACGCGAAATGTTGCATGGCTGGCGGCGCGTCCGGCGATGGACGCGCTGGGATGACGGGAAAGCGGTCATTTTAGTGCGCCCTTCGGTTATTTGTTTTCCGGCTATGGGATTGGCTGGTACGCCTGCATCCACGCGCTTTCAATGGCAGCCGCATTCGGGCATGCGGCCCCGGCCACGCGGCATGCGCGCGACGACGATCAGCCCGGCCGCGCCCAGCAGCAACGCGCCCGCGGCCAGCCACAAGGCCGGCGAAAACGATCCGGTCTGCTCTGCGATCGGCGCGGCGACGAGCGGGCCGATGATCTGACCGACGCCATAGGCCGCCGTCGCGTAGCCCATCAGACCGGCAGCGTCGTCGCCGCGCAGACGCCGCGCCTCGCGCATCGCGAACAGCGTGATCGCGGTGAACGGCAAGCCGATCAGGATGCTGCCGAATGAGAAGCCGCCCGCCGTCGGCCAGACGATACCGAGGGCGATGCCGCACGCCTGCAGCACATAGCAGCCGGCAAGCAGCGTGCGGTTGTCCCAGTGCACCGGCAAACGCGCCGCCAGCAGTGCGCCGACGATCAGCGCCGCGCCGAACATCGGCCAGAACAGGTCGGGCCATGCTGAGCCAGGCAATGCGTGACGCGCGATGACGGGCAGGAACGTCGCGGTGATGATGTAGCCGAAACCGGGGACGCCGTAGAGAAGGATGAGCCAGAGGGCGTCGGCGTGGTGATGGGTGGCGTGGTGATGGGTGGCGTGGTGGGCGGTGCTGGTCGTGGTGGGTTGGGCGACGGGGCGTTGGATTGGCGTGGCTTGGGTTGCTGCGCGTTGAGCTGCTGCGCGTTGGAATTCAGCGCCGAAGGTTCCGGCGCTTTGAGCTGCAGCGCCGTGAACTGCCGCGCGTTGAGTTCCAGCGCCCTGAAGTTGAGCGCCATAGGTTCCAACGCCATCGTTTCCCGCGCATTGACCTGCGGCGCGTTCCGTCGCGCCGAATTCACCGGTGTCACGTTGGCTCATCGCGCCAACACTCGTCTGATCGCCACGACCAGAACCAACCATGCGAGCGCGCAGATTTATTTCTCCACTGCCGGACGCCGCGCCAAACACCGGCCAAACCACAACCGACAGAGCCGCCGCAATCAACCCGAACCCGAGCCACCCCACCGTGGCCCCATACCCACCCGCCACGCTGACCAGCAGGCCCGTACCGACGATGCCCATGCCCGGCCCCGTGTAGATTACCCCGCCCCATCCATGCGCACCGAGCTCGGCGAGCCGCCGCAAGCCCCACTGGGACGCGAATACGAACGTCCAGGCGCTAACCGCGCCCGCGATGAACCGCACCGCCGCCCATATCCAGAACTGGCTCGCCACACCCATCGTCAGCGTCAGCAGCACCGTCGCGACGAGCCCCCAACGCACCATGCGCGCCGGCTCGATCCGCAGCGCCGCGCACGTGACCGCGCCGAGGAAATACCCCGCGTAATTGAACGACGCCAGCCAGCCGCCATGCTGAATATCGAGCTGCGGCTGACCGAACGCGTCGCCGTGAAGCATTAGCGGCAAGAGCGGCGTGAATGCAAATCGCCCGATACCGAGCGCGACGGCCAGCGTGACCATGCAGGCAAGCGCCGCGCGGCGGGCGGGGTGGCGTCCGGCGAAGCTGCCGTGCGTGGTGGAGGCGAGATTGTTCATGAGCGGGCGACGATACGTGCGGTCAATCGATCAGATGGCTTACGTCCATAGTAGCTTGACCTTTCAATCACGAAAAATGAATAATTCGGATATCACCCATCGCCTAGAGAGAATCATGGATCTGGCCGCTTTGACCATTTTTCGTGCCGTCGTGCGGGAAAACGGCGTGACGCGCGCTGCTGCCAAGCTCAATCGCGTGCAATCGAACGTCACTACGCGCATCAAGCAGCTCGAAGAGCAACTGGGCACCGACTTGTTCATCCGCGACGGCCGCCGTCTCGTCCTGACGCCCGCCGGCGAGACGCTGCTGCCCTACGCTGAACGCCTGCTCGCGCTCGCCGACGAGGCGCGTCATGCGGTGCGCGAGGACCGTCCGAGCGGGCGGCTGCGTTTGGGCACGATGGAAAGTGTCGCCGCGACGCGTCTACCCGCGCTGCTCGCGCGTTATCACCAGCAGTGGCCCGCCGTCGCGCTGGAACTCGAGATCGGCACGACCGGCAAGCTGATCGAGCGGGTGCGTGAATTCGAAGTGGATGCCGCGTTGGTGGCGACGCCGTTGGACCCGGCTGCGCTCGGCGAATTATTCGAGTCGGTGTCGGTGTTCAGGGAGGAACTGGTGATGCTGACGCCGCGCGGGCATCGGCCGATTCGGGACGTCCGGGACATTGCGCTGTCGACGCTGATTGCGTTCGAGCGTGGCTGTGCTTACCGGTCCTATATCGAGAAGTGGTATCTGGAGCACGGTGTCAGGCCGGCGCGCGTGCTGGAGCTGGGCTCCTACCACGCGATCGTGGCATGCGTGGCCGCTGGCGCAGGGGTGGCGGTGGCCCCGCGGTCGGTGCTGAATTTGCAGACCGATGCCAGCAATATCGCGGTGCATGAGCTGCCCGACATCGGAGTGATCGAGACACTGCTGGTGTGGCGACGCGGGCACTTTTCGTCCGCATTGAATGCGTTGAAACAGGCGCTGGTGATGCGGCACGATGCGGTGAGCTTGCCCGAGACTGTGACTGCTGCGGAAGGGGCGTCCTGATTTTTTGACTGCACGGTTGCGGCGCTTCGCGCCAGACGCTCAAAAAAACTTAGGCCACGCGACACGCCCAACCTCCCGGCGCTCCGCGTGGCCCAATCACATCAGACTCAAAGCTGGCCTTCGACCCAACCCTTGACGCCGGCCAGTGCCGCCGGCAGATTCGCCGGCTCGGTGCCGCCAGCCTGCGCCATATCCGGACGGCCGCCGCCCTTACCGCCGACTTGCTGCGCCACGAAGTTGACCAGCTCGCCCGCCTTGACCTTCTTGCTGGCGTCCGCCGTGACGCCGGCGATCAGGCTCACCTTGCCACCTTCGACCGAGGCGAGCACGATCGCCGCGCTCTTCAGCTTGTCCTTCAGCTTGTCGACGGTTTCGCGCAGCGTCTTGACATCCGCGCCTTCGAGCGTAGCCGCCAGCACGTGCACGCCGCCGACTTCGATCGCCTGACCGGCCAGTTCGTCGCCCTGGCTCGACGCCATCTTCGACTTCAGCGCGCTCAGTTCCTTCTCCAGCGACTTCACCTGGTCCTGCACCTGCGTGATCCGCTGCGTCAGTTCCGACGGTTGCGCCTTCAACACAGCCGCGGCCGCGTTGATGCGCGCGTCGAGATCCTGCACGAAGCGCACGGCGTTGTCGCCCGTGATCGCTTCCACGCGACGGATGCCCGCCGCCACGCCGCCTTCCATGACGATCTTGAAGAAGCCGATGTCGCCGGTGCGATGCACGTGCGTGCCGCCGCACAATTCACGCGAGAAGCCCAGGTCAAGCACGCGCACTTCGTCGCCGTACTTTTCGCCGAACAGCGCCATCGCGCCGCCCTTCACCGCTTCGTCGAACGGCATGACGCGCACGATGCCCGGCGCGTTCGCCAGCACCTCGGCGTTGACGATTTCCTCGACACGGCGGATCTGCTCGTCCGTCATCGGCGCGTTGTGCGCGAAGTCGAAACGGGTCTTGTCGGCGTCGACGAGCGAGCCCTTCTGCTGCACGTGCGAACCGAGCACTTCACGCAGCGCCTTGTGCATCAGGTGCGTGGCCGAGTGGTTGCGTTGCGTGCGGGCGCGGCGCACCGCGTCGATTTCCGCCTTGACGACGTCGCCCACCTTCAGCGTGCCCTGCTCGAGCGTGCCGTGATGACCGACCACGTCGGCCTGCACCTTCAGCGTATCGCTCACCGCGAAGCGCACGCTCGCGTTGGCCAGCACGCCCTGGTCGCCGACCTGGCCGCCCGATTCCGCGTAGAACGGCGTGTGGTCCAGCACGACGACAGCCTGCTGGCCGTGGCTCACTTGCTGCACCGAGGCGCCGTCCACATACAACGCGACGACCTTCGCGTCGTCGAAGACGATTTCTTCGTAACCGTGGAACGTGGTTTTCGCGCCCGAGTATTCGAGGCCTTGCGCCATCTTGAACTTGCCCGCCGCGCGAGCCTGCTCGCGTTGACGCGCCATGGCTTCGTCGAAGGCGGCTTCGTCGACCGTCACTTCGCGCTCGCGGCACACGTCCGCCGTCAGATCGAGCGGGAAGCCGTACGTGTCGTGCAGCTTGAATGCGAGTTCCCCGTCGAGCGTCTTGCCGCCCTTGGCTTCGAGGTCGGCCAGCGCGCCCTCGAGAATCGACATGCCGTGCTCGATGGTCTCGAAGAAGCGCTCTTCTTCCTGACGCAGCACGTCGGTGACGCGTTGTTCCGCTTCCTTCAGTTCCGGGTACGCGCCGCCCATCTGCGCGACGAGGTCCGCCACCATGCGATGGAAGAACGAACCCTTCTTACCCAGCTTGTAGCCGTGGCGGATCGCACGGCGCACGATCCGGCGCAGCACGTAGCCGCGGCCCTCGTTGCCCGGAATCACGCCGTCGACGATCAGGAACGAGCACGCGCGGATGTGGTCGGCGATCACCTTCAGCGAATTGTTGGTCAGATCGCTCACGCCGGTTTCACGCGCAGCGGCCTGGATGAGCGCCTGGAACAGGTCGATCTCATAGTTGCTGTGCACGTGCTGCAGCACGGCGGCGATACGCTCCAGACCCATGCCGGTATCGACGCACTGCTTGGGCAGCGGCGTCATGTTGCCTTGCGCGTCGCGGCTGAATTGCATGAACACGAGATTCCAGATCTCGATGTAGCGGTCGCCGTCTTCCTCGGGCGATCCCGGCGGGCCACCCCACACGTCCGGGCCGTGGTCGTAGAAAATTTCCGAGCACGGGCCGCACGGACCGACGTCGGCCATTTGCCAGAAGTTGTCCGACGCGTAACGCGCGCCCTTGTTGTCGCCAATGCGGATGATGCGCTCGACCGGCACGCCCACTTCCTTCGCCCAGATGTCGTGCGCTTCGTCGTCTTCGTGATAGACGGTGACCCACAGCTTGTCTTTCGGCAACTGGTACACGCCCGTCAGCAGTTCCCACGCGTAGTGGATCGCGTCGCGCTTGAAGTAGTCGCCGAACGAGAAGTTGCCCAGCATTTCGAAAAACGTGTGGTGACGCGCGGTGTAGCCGACGTTTTCCAGGTCGTTGTGCTTGCCGCCGGCGCGCACGCTGCGCTGCGCGGTCGTGGCGCGCGAATACGGGCGCGATTCCGCGCCGAGGAACACATCTTTGAACTGCACCATTCCCGAATTAGTGAAGAGCAGTGTCGGGTCGTTGCCGGGCACAAGGCTCGACGAGCGAACGATCGTATGGCCCTTCGATTCGAAGAACTTGAGGAATTTCTCGCGGATTTCGGCGGCTTTCATAGCGGGCGGGGGACGGGTTTGCCAGTTCCCTGGCTGTTACCGGCGGCATCGTGGGATGCGCCAACTGTTTGTTTCTTAAACGACTGATTATACGGGATCGGCGCCCGTGCGCGGCAGCGCGGCCTGCATGGTTGGCCGTTCGGCCAGGTTTGAGCGGGCAACGTAGGACATCGCGGGACTTTGTGGCGCGTGTCATTCGTCCTATGCCGTTCGGCCGACTGCGCCTGCGCGCGGGAATCGCTTAAGATTGCCCCCATTCGCGGCGCCTTGCGCGCCGCTTGGCCACAAAGGAGACATTGACCAATATGGGCGCTCTCAGTCATATCCGCGTGCTGGATCTCACACGCGTGCTCGCCGGACCCTGGTGCGCGCAGACTCTCGCCGATTTCGGCGCCGACGTGATCAAGATCGAACGCCCCGAAGTCGGCGACGACACCCGCCACTGGGGGCCGCCGTACCTCAAGACGCCGGAAGGCGAAGACACGCGCGAGGCCGCGTATTACCTCGCGGCGAACCGCAACAAGCGCTCGGTCACCGTGGACATCGCCTCGCCCGAAGGCCAGCGGATCATCCGCGAACTGGCGGCGCAGAGCGACGTGGTGCTGGAGAACTACAAGGTTGGCCAGTTGAAGAAGTACGGTCTGGACTACGCGTCGCTCAAGGAAGTGAAGCCCGACCTCATCTACTGCTCGGTGACCGGCTTCGGGCAGACCGGGCCGTATGCGCAGCGCGCCGGCTACGATTTCATCGTGCAAGGCATCGGCGGCTTCATGAGCATCACCGGCGAGCGCGACGGCCAGCCAGGCGGTGGCCCGCAGAAGGCCGGCGTCGCGATTGCCGACCTCATGACCGGCATGTACTCGACCATTGCCGTCCTCACCGCCCTCACCCACCGTGACCGGACGGGCGAAGGCCAGTACATCGACATGGCGCTGCTCGACGTCCAGGTGGCGATGCTCGCCAACATGAATTCGAACTACCTGGCAAGCGGCCAGCCGCCGGTGCGCTGGGGCAATGCGCATCCGAACATCGTGCCGTACCAGACCTTCCAGACGAGCGACGGCTGGATCATCGTCGCGGTCGGCAACGACGGGCAGTTCCGCAAGTTCGTCGAAGCGGGCGGCCGCCCCGAACTGGCGGACGACGAGCGTTTTGCCACCAACCCGGCGCGTGTGCGCAACCGCGAGATCCTCGTGCCGATTCTCGCGGACATGGTCCGCCTGCAGGGCAAGCAGCAATGGATCGCCACCCTCGAAGCTACTGGTGTGCCATGTGGGCCCATCAACGATCTTGGCGAGGTGTTCGAGAATGAGCAGGTGGTGGCGCGCGGGCTACAGGTGAATCTGCCGCATCCGTCGGGCGGCACGGTCAAGCTGGTGCGCAATCCGATCAATATGACCGGCACGCCGCCTGAAGCGCTTGCGCATCCGCCTACGCTCGGGGAACACACCGAGACCATTTTGCGCGACGTGCTCGGGTATGACGAAGCGAGGATTGCGGCGTTACGGGGGCAGTCGGTGATTTGATTCCGATGGGGGCGCGGTGGACGCGTTCAGAGCGGGGCGTTGCTCAGCGACGGTTTGACGCGCCGAACGACTCCAGCCACTCGCGCCCTTCGTTCCAATCGCCGAGCCCGCTGTCCGCGTTGATATGGCCGCGCGGGCCGATGTCGATCCAGCGGCTGCCCCACGCGTTCGCACAGGTCTTTGAAAACGGCACGCCGCCGTAGGGATCATCGCTGCTGGCCACGACGATCGTCGGAAACGGCAGCCGCTTGAGCGGCACCGGTGCGAAACCGCTTGCGTCCTGCGGAAAATGCGCCTCGGCGGGATCGGGCAGCGCGACCAGCAGTGCGCCCGCCACCTTCGCTAGCTGCGCGGCGCTCGCGTATTGCGACGCCCAGAAAGCCGTCGTCAGGCAACCGAGGCTGTGCGCGGCGAACACCACAGGCGCGTCGGCGGCGGCCACGGCGGCGTCGAGCATGCGGCACCAGGCGTCGCGCTGAGGGTGGTCCCAATCCGGCATCTGTACGCGCACAAATGCCGGGCTCAGAGCTTCCCAGCGCGTCTGCCAGTGGCCGGCGCCGGAATTCTGGTAGCCTGGCAGCACCAGCGTGTCAGGTTGTTTTTGTCCGCTCATCGCGTTCCCCGTAGTTGGTCGTTATTCGCAGTTTATTGTTTTTGCCCACGCCGCCGCCGGGCGCGCGTCAATGCGTCACGCGCCCCACACCCACACCGCGTGGGTCCGCCGCCGGCTCGGGCGTCGTGCCCTCGATGCGGATCATCTGCACGTCGCCGTTGAACGACTGCCCTTCGAGCGTGTAGCCCTTGGCTTGCAATTGCTCGGCCAGCTCGCCCGTGATCGGACGATACGGCTCGAAATAGATCGTCTTCTGCGGCAGCAACTGATGGTGGAAACGCATGGCGGCGAGCGCGTCGGTGGGCGACATGTTGAAGTCGTACAGATCGGTCATCACCTGGAAAATCGACGTCAGAATGCGCGAGCCGCCGGGCGTGCCGATCACCAGCGACACCTTGTTGTCCTTCAGCAGAATGGTCGGCGTCATCGACGACAGCGGCCGACGTCCGGGCGCCACCGTGTTCACTTCGGCGCTGCTTGCGCCGGACGCGCTTGCGGCAGCGGGCTTGGTGACGAAGTCATCCATGGCGTCGTTCAGCAGGAAGCCGCCGCCGTCCACCACCACGCCTGAACCGAAGTCCCCGTTCAGCGTGTAGGTGTTCGACACGGCATTGCCCCACTTGTCGACCACCGAGAAATGCGTGGTTTGCGCTTTCTCCGGGGCCGTGTCGCCGAGGCCCGGCTTCACCGGCGCCGCGCCGGGTACTTCGTCGGGCTTGACTTCGTCGGCGCGCTGCGCGAGGTAGGCGTCGTCGATCAATTTGCCGGTCGGCACCTTGTACGCATCCGGATCGCCCAGGTATTGCTGGCGATCAGCGAACACGCGGTCCTCGATCTGCGCGATCAGATGGATATACGGCACGGAGTTCAGCTCGAGGCCGTCGAACGCCTGCTTCAGATCGGCTTTCATCTTCAGCATCTGGATCAGCCCAATGCCGCCCGAACTCGGCGGCGGCGCGGTCACGACCTGATAGCCGTTCCAGTCGGCGGTAAGCGGCTGGCGCCACACGGCCTTGTATTGAATCAGATCCTGTTTCGTGACCAGACCGTGGCCGTACATCTGCTGGGCGATCAGATCCGCGGTGCGGCCCTCGTAGAACTCGCGCCCGCCGTCGCTCGCAATGCGCGACAGCGTCTGCGCAAGTTCCGGCTGGCGGTACGTCACGCCCGCCTTGAGATTCGAAAAGTAGGCGTCGAAATTGGTCTTGCCGGCGAAGGTCTTCGCCGCCGCGTCGTGGCGTTGCTGCAACCACGGCTCGACCTGGAAACCGTCGGTGGCGTAGCGGATCGCGGGCGCCAGCACCTGCTTCCACTTTAGCTTGCCGAAACGCTGCTGCGCCTCCCACATCCCCTCGACCGTACCCGGCACGCCCACTGCGCGATGCCCGACGGCGCTCATGCCCGGCAGCAGGTTGCCCTTGTCGTCGAGGTACATTTCGCGGGTCGCCTGTTGCGGCGCGCGCTCGCGATAGTCGAGAAAGTACGGCTTGCCGTCCATGAACACGGTCATGAAGCCTCCGCCGCCGAGATTGCCCGCATCCGGCGCGGTCACGGCCAGCGTGAAGGCGATGGCGACGGCGGCATCCACCGCGTTGCCGCCGGCGGCGAAGATCTGCTGCGCCGTGTCCGCGCTGTAGCGGTCCGGCACGGCCACCGCCGATGCGTCGAACACGGCCTTCGGCGGCGGCGTTTTTGCCAGCGCGGGCACGGGCGCGACGACGACGCCGGTGAACGCGGCGAGCATGGCCGATACCGTCAGGATCCGGGCCAGAGAAAGCGAGGTGAAAGGCGCGCGAGGCGCGCCGTGCGTCGGGACAGACATCCGAGAAACTCCGGCAACTAAGGGCGCCATGGTGCACGAACGGCAAGAATTCGTGCAAGGCGACAAAGGGCGGTGCGGCCTGCGTGGACGGCTGCGACGAGTGCACGCGCTGCGCGTCATGGCGCAAGCTGCACTGCCCCGGGAAATGATCGGGCGGCGGGCATGTGGGGCGAGGCGGGACGGCTGATGCGCCTTGCTATACGCGGTGATTTCCCGCCCGCGCGCTCAGGTTGCGAGAAAAGCGGCCTGATGCTGCGCGATGCGGCCTGAACGCGGGCGCGCAACGCCTATTGCGGCGTCCGGAAACCCCACGCGGACCTACCATGCGGCCCTCGCGGACGAACCCGCGCCGCTGGCATCCTAAGGCGGCGGCGGGCGCGCGAACAAAACGTTTTACCTCCTGTTACAGCGCCGGCCTGCCCCCTGAATTGCCGTCAAAACCGCTCAAACGTTGGCTGCACGCCGCACTCGCCTGCTGCGACGGGACTCGTCAGGTAGAATTGTCGGATAAGTGGACGCATTGCGCGCCCCCGACAGACTTTCACCTTCTCGCATGAATACCGAACGCAACGACGCGCCAGCGGCATCCAATTTCATCCGCAACATCATTGACGACGACAACCGCACCGGCAAGTGGGGGCAGCGTGTCGAAACGCGCTTTCCGCCCGAGCCGAACGGCTATCTGCATATCGGTCACGCCAAGAGCATCTGCCTGAACTTCGGCGTGGCGCGCAGCTACGGCGGCGTGTGCCATCTGCGCTTTGACGATACCAATCCGGAAAAGGAAAGCGTCGAATACGTCGACTCGATCATCGACGCCGTGCGCTGGCTCGGCTTCGAGTGGGAAAAAGGCGGCAAGGAAGAGCTCTACTACGCGAGCGACTACTACGACAAGCTGTACGAATTCGCCGAACTGCTGATCGAACGCGGCAAGGCCTACGTGGACAGCCAGTCGGCAGAAGAAATGCGCGCGAACCGCGGCTCGGCCACGGAAGTCGGCACGCCGTCGCCCTTCCGCGAGCGTTCGGTGCAGGAGAATCTCGACCTGTTTCGCCGCATGAAGGCCGGCGAGTTCCAGGAAGGCGAGCACGTGCTGCGCGCGAAGATCGACATGTCGTCGCCGAACTTTAATATGCGCGATCCGGTGATCTACCGGATTCGCTTCGCGCATCACTACCGCACCGGCGACAAATGGTGCGTGTACCCGATGTACGACTACACGCACTGCATCTCGGACGCGTTGGAAAACATCACGCATTCGCTGTGCACGCTGGAGTTCGAGGACCATCGTCCGCTGTATGACTGGATCCTGAACGAACTCGCCGAGGCCGGCATTTTCACGCGCCCGCTGCCGCAACAAATCGAATTTTCGCGCCTGAACCTGACCTACGCGATCACCAGCAAGCGCAAGCTGCTGCAACTCGTGACCGAAGGCCATGTGGACGGCTGGGACGATCCGCGTATGCCGACCATTGTCGGCGTGCGCCGGCGCGGCTTCACGCCGGAAGCGATCCAGCTGTTCTGCGAGCGCATCGGCGTGACCAAGGTCGATTCGTGGATCGACATGAGCGTGTTCGAAGGCGCGCTGCGCGACGATCTGGACGACAAGGCGCCGCGCACGGCCGCGGTGCTCGATCCGGTGAAGCTGATCATCGACAACTTCCCCGAAGGCGTGACCGAGCCATGCAATGCGCCGGTCCATCCGCATCACCCGGAAATGGGCGTGCGCGAGTTTCCGATTTCGCGCGAGCTGTGGATCGAACGCGACGACTACAACGAAACGCCGCCGAAGGGCTACTTCCGCCTGTTCCCGGGCAACAAGGTACGTCTGCGCTACGGCTACGTGATCGAATGCGTCGGCGCGGACAAGGACGAGAACGGCAACATCGTCGCGGTCCATTGCAACTACTTCCCGGACAGCAAATCAGGCACCGAAGGCGCGAACAGCTACAAGGTCAAGGGCAACATCCACTGGGTCAGCGCGGCAGCCGCGTGCCCGGCCGAAGTGCGTATCTACGACCGCCTGTTCAAGGAACCGCAGCCGGACGCCGGCGGCCGCGATTTCCTCGAAGCGCTGAATCCGGATTCGAAGCGCGTGGTCAACGCCTACCTGGAACCGGGCGCGCGCGAAGCGCTGCCGGAGCAACGCTATCAGTTCGAGCGTCATGGCTATTTCGTCGCCGACCGAGTCGATTCCAAGCCGGGTAAGCCCGTATTCAATCGCATCGTCAGTCTGCGCGACAGTTGGGGCAAGCCGGCGTAAGCTGGAACGCACCCTCTTGCAGCGCATCTGAAGTTGGATATGGCGTGCGTCTTGATAGAAGGATGCACGCCGTTTTGTCGCATCATGTTCCATCGACAGCGACGGCGCGGCATCCGCCAACGCCAGTCCGGGAGGTCCGATGAAAGTTGCAGCCCGCCGCAGGGCGAGTACCCGGCGCACAACGGGAAGCACGGCGCGCGCGGCGCGTTTCGTTCAGGGCGCGCGCTGCGCGCTCATGGCGCTGACCACGTTCGGCGCGGCGTCGCTCGCCTGCTCCGCTCAAACGGATGAACTCACCGGCACGCTGAAAAAAATTCACGACGACGGCGTGGTCGTGCTCGGCGTGCGTGAAGCGTCGATTCCTTTCTCCTACTTCGACGGCAAAGGCACGGTCGGCTATTCGCAGACCATCGCACTGCAGATCGTCGACGAGATCAAGAAGACGTTGGGCATGCCGCAACTGAAGGTGCACGAGATCACCGTGACCTCGTCGAACCGCACGCCGATGCTGCTGAACAACCAGATCGATCTGGAATGCGGCTCGACCACGCACACGGTGGAACGCGAAAACGTGGCCGCGTTCTCGAACAGTTTCTTCCAGTACGCCGTGCGCATGATCGCGCGCAAGAACAGCGGCATCACGGATTTTCCCGACCTGGCCGGCAAAGCGGTCGTGACGACCGCAGGCACCTCGGACGAACGCCTGCTGCGCCGCCTGAACACCGACAAGCACCTGAACATGCGTATCACCAGCGCGCGCGATCATTCCGAGGCCTTTTCCGCGCTCAAGGACGACCACGCCGTGGCCTTCGTGATGGACGAGCCGATCGTGTACGGTTTCAAATCGACCGATCCGCGTCCCGACGATTTCGTGGTGACCGGTACGCCGCTTGGCTATGAAGTCTACGCGTGCATGTTCCGCAAAGGCGATGAACCGTTCCGCACACTCGTCAATGGCGTGATCACGCGCAGCCAGACTTCCGGCGAAGCGGAGCGTCTGTACAAGCAGTGGTTCACGCAACCCATTCCGCCGCACGGCATCAATCTGAACTATCCGCTGTCGGAGCAGAACCGCGCTTTGTTCGCGCATCCGAACGACCGCGCACTCGACTGAAGCCTCGGGCGGCGAACGCAGTGCTGGCCTCGCCGCTATAACGACCGATGCAATTCCGCGAGCGACAGCGTGGTCTGAAAGAGCCGCGTGAGACTGCGGCTCGCATACTTGTCCACTTCGTCAGGCGCGGCCCAGCGGTAGGCATCCATTTCGGGAATCAGCGTGCCGTCGGAGCGGCGCGGAAAGAGCGACGTGCAGATGCACACGCTCAGATCGAGTTCATCGACTGTGGCACGCGCGCCGAACAGATGCAGGTCCTTGTCGCGCCGATAGACGAATAGGCCGAGGTCTTTCAGACGCTCGGGTTCGATGGCGATACCGGTCTCCTCGACCATCTCGCGCAGCGCCGTGACGTGCGGCGCCTCGCCTTCTTCGCCGTGTCCTTTGGGAATATCCCAGTGCGACGTTTCAGTGGCGTGCGCGAGCAGCACGCGACCGTCCGGGTCGAGCAAGACGATGCCGCACGAGACAATCCGTGTGCTCATTGCCGCACCATTTCAAGCGAACGCAACGATCCATCGACACGCACATGCATGGCTTCGAGCCGCGCCGGCTGCCAACCGGCGCGCGCCGCCATCAAGGCCCGCATGCTCAGTGCTTTTTCTGCAATTGCCAGTTGCCGCTGCCGTGCTTGCAGAACTGCGGGCGCAGGTTCATCGATTGCCCTTTGGCGCTCAGCACGACGCCGACGTCGCGGCAGGTGCGGTCGCCGTCCTTGGCCGTGCTGGCCATCGTGATCGCGGCGTCGATCTTCACGCTGTTGCCCGTGCCTTCGTTGACCCAGTTCATGGTTTCGCCGTCCTGCTTGTCGTTCAGTGCGGAGAAGACCGCCTTTTTGACGGAGTCGATGTCGCGTTGCTTCATGTAGCTGATCGGCGTGTCGTTCAGAAAACCAAGATTCGCAGCTTGCGCGCCGATCGCAGCACCCAGCAACAGGCTACCGGCAGTCAGTTGAGACAGGACACGGGTTCGCATCGACATGAAGGGTTCTCCTCGAAAGTGTTCGGCGGTCTCGAGCGCGCGGGGCGCATCGTGATCTGGACCCCAAAAGCATAGCATGTCCCCCTCGAAGGGACCGCGAGAAACTGCCGGGCTCTCAGCCGAACAGGGCGGCCGCCAGCGGAATATGCGGCGCGATCTATTGCTTGAATCACGCGCCACCGGACACAACGAGCGCCGCTAATTTTAGGACAGCTCCCATTCCTAGCAGTAGGACGACTTCTTAAGATTGATTGATTGCGTATCCGCGCCAATCAGAATCTGAAGATGCTCCGCCATGCACACCCTCTCCGCCCTCAAAACTTTTGCTATCGCACTTGCGCTGCTGTGTGTCGCGCTCGTACCGGTTGCGATCAGACGCGATCCCGGACTCGCGCGGCGCGTCGTGCGGATGGATGCGTTGCCTCGCGCTCGCTGGCCGAATCTGCTGACGCGTGTTGGCGTCGCCTGCCTGTTGCTGTCCTTCGCCATGCTGCTCGTCGGCTGCTATTACATGCTAACGAGCGTCGGCAACTAATCCTGACCTGAGCGGCCGGCTACGCCAGCAGCCATCGCGTCACCTTCCTCACTTCGCGGCCACTGAGTCGGCCGCCCCGCTTCCCGCCTTGTACCCGTCTGTCAGCGTATTCAAAAACGCGACGACGTCCTTGATGTCAGCCTCGTCGAGCGCCGGCTTGTCACCCGGCTTGCGATCGAATGGTGGATCAGTATTCAGATTGGCCCAGTACTGCTGGGGCAGATCGTCGAACTTCCGCACTTTGCCTTTCGCGACCGGATAGAACTTCTCCGGGTTCGTGTCGCGCTCGGCATAGAAGCGCACCACCTGATCGAGCGAATGATAGATGCCGTTGTGAAAGAAGCTCTTCTTCAGCGCCACATTGCGCAGCGTCGGCGTGCGGAAGATGCCGCAAAACTCGGCGCGACCCTTAAGATCGGTGCGCTCCGGGCCGCAGGCGCCAAGGTCATAGAAATGCGGATCGCGATTCACCGACAGCGCGCGATTGCGCGGCACGCCGATCGCGATCAGACCGAAATCGCTGAACTGCGGCGGCGCACCGTCCATGGTGCGCTGGCTGATGTGGCAGCTCGCGCAATTGCCTTTTTTCTCGTCGTTGAACAGTTGCAGGCCGCGCAGTTCAGCTTGCGTCAACTGAGCCTTACCCGCCAGATAGGCGTCGTACTTGCTGGTGTACGGATAGAAAGTTTCCGGCGTCTGCTCGAAGGTTTCGAGCGCTTGCAACACGGCTTTGAAGGTGGCGTCGTCGCTATCGAAAATATGTGCGCCGAAGGCCGCGCGGAAAGCGTCGGCGTAGGGCGCAGCCTTGAGCGCCGCAGTGACTTTGGCCGGCGTGCTGCCCATTTCAAACGACGACAGCAGCGGAATGCGCGCCTGGTCGCCACCGCGGTCGACGCGGCCATCCCAGGTCAAGCCGCCGGTCGGGCCGGCATCGACGCTTTCGTCGCCTTCGTCGTCCGACTCGTGGTAGTGCTCGGCGAATGCGGGCACCGATTGCAGATACTTCAGCGTCGGCGCGGCGCGCATACCGGTGCGGTGCATGTCGTTGCCGCCGAGTTGCACCGACAACGCATTGGCCGGCGAAAACCCATGGTCCGGACTGTGGCACGACGCGCAAGCGAGCTTGCCCGAGCCGGAGAGCGACGCGTCGAAAAATAACTGCTTGCCGAGCGCCGTCATCTGCCGCACGGATTCGTAGACTTGCGCACGGGACTGCCCCGCTTCATGGGCGGCCACCTGCACGGCCGACGCCGCCACCGGCGCGGACGGAGCCGAACCGCCCGCGACCGTGCTCGCCGCGGCACTCGCGACGGCAGCCGTCCCCGGCGCACCCGCATCGCACGCGGCAAGCATCAAGGTCATGGCTGTCAGCGCGAACGCCGTCGCTTGCCGCACGCGCATCGTCGCGAGACCGGCGCCACGCCGCGCCTCGACCCGAGCCATTATTTTCCGAATCCCCGTCAGAGCTGGCCGCATAAGAAAGATGTGAGTTTGCGATAGTGAAGTCCGCGAGCGTATTTCATTCCCATGTCTTTTAAATGACATACAGCCGACGGTATTTTCATATCAGAAGCAATTCGTAATTAATTACATCTTTCTGTCAAATTGCCTTGCCAAACTTTCGCCCGCGGTCATCCGTGTAAGGAGTGCAGGTGACCCGTCCCCAACGCGAGAGAGAGAAACCACATCAAATGAACAAGAAACTGATCTGCGCGGCGCCTATCGCGATCGCAGCAGCGTTGAGCCTGTATGCGTGCGGCGGTGACAAAGTCAACGAACCGGACATCACCTCGATCAAGAATGTCGTGGTGATCTACGCGGAAAACCGCAGCTTCGACAACCTGTACGGCAACTTTCCCGGCGCCAACGGTCTGCAGAACGTGACGGCGGCGAGCGCCACGCAGGTGGACCGCAACGGCACGACGCTCGCGACGCTGCCGCAGGTGTGGAACGGCCTGACGCAAACCGGCGTGACGCCGGTGGTCACGCAGGCCATGACGGCAAACCTGCCGAACAGCCCGTTCGCCATCGACGACCCGAAGGGTTTCAACACGCCGATCACGGCGACGACGCGTGACCTGTATCACCGCTTCTACGAGAACCAGATGCAGATCAACGGCGGCAAGAACGACAAGTTCGCCGCCTGGGCGGATTCGGGAGGCCTCGTGATGGGCCACTACACGCTCAACGCCGACAAGCTGCCGCTGTGGAAAATCGCCCAGCAGTACACGCTCGCCGACAACTTTTTCATGGGCGCATTCGGCGGTTCGTTCCTGAACCACCAGTGGCTGATCTGCGCGTGCACGCCGACCTATCCGAACGCGGACAAGAGCGTGGCGGCCAGCTCGATCTCGTCGGTGGAAAGCGACGGCGTCACGCTGAAGCTCGCGTCTAACTCGCCCGCTTCGGCGTTGAGCGGTCCGCCCAAATACGTGAACTCGGGCAACCTCACGCCTGACTTCTTCGCGATCAACACGATGCAGCCGCCGTATCAGCCGAGCGGCAACAAGCCGGCGACCGGCGGCGACGCGAACTTCGCCGATCCGACCCAGGCGACCACCCTGCCGGCGCAGTCGCAGCAGCACATCGGCGATCTGCTGAACAACGCGAAGGTGTCGTGGGCGTGGTACAGCGGCGCGTGGGGCGCGGCGGTGTCGGCGGCGCAAAACGGCACGTCGAACGTGATTTACGGCGCGAATCTGACGGCACCGAACTTCCAGCCGCATCATCAGCCGTTCAACTACTTCGCCGACCTCGCACCGGGCACCGCGAACCGTTCGCAGCATTTGCTCGACGGTGGTCTCGCCGGCTCGGAGTTCATCAAGGCGATCGACAACGGCACGCTGCCGCAAGTGTCGTTCTACAAGCCGCAGGGCAACCTGAACGAACACGCGGGCTACACCGATGTGGCATCGGGCGATCAACACATCGCGGACGTAATCTCGCATCTGCAGAAGAGCCCGCAGTGGAACAACATGGTGGTGGTCGTGACCTACGACGAAAACGGCGGCTTCTGGGATCACGTGTCGCCGCCGAAGGCCGACCGCTGGGGTCCGGGCACGCGTATTCCGGCACTGATCATCTCGCCGTACGCGAAGAAGGGTTTCGTCGATCACACGCAGTACGACACCACGTCGATCCTGCGCTTCATCGCGCACCGCTTCTCGCTGCCGACGCTGCCGGGCATCGCGGCGCGCGACGCGGCGCTGGTGAGCAATGGCAGCAAGCCGATGGGCGATCTCACGGCTGCGCTGAACATCAAGCAATGAGCGCAGGGCGAAAGGCGTTCGATTTCAGACGGACGACGTTAAGCGGTAAGCAACAGTCCGCCTGAGGGTGAGACTTTGACAGGGCAGCTTCGGCTGCCCTTTTTTATGGCTGCCGTGGAGTCCGACGCATTTTCACGAGCGGCGTATGCTTCGACCCAGGACGCGATCGTCTCGTCGATGGCGGCTCGATAGCCTCCGCAACACGTTGCAGGCTTGACCACTCATTCAGGAGTTCGACAACATGACTGAAAAAACCATCAAGGTGCCCGGTCCCGATCATCCGATCACGGTCGAGCCGGCCAAAGCGCGCGTGGTCGTGACGGTAGCCGGCAAGGTGATCGCCGATTCGAAGAAAGCCCTCGTGCTGCGCGAAGCATCGTATCCGGAGGTGTATTACATTCCGCGCAATGACGTGGAAATGACGCTGCTGGAGCGCACCGATCACGCGACCTACTGCCCGTACAAGGGCGATTGCGCGTACTACAGCATTCCGCTTGGCGGCGAGCGGACGGTGAACGCGGTGTGGACTTACGAGTCGCCGTATGCGGCGGTGAAGGAGATCGCGCAACATCTGGCGTTCTATCCGAACCGCGTGGACTCGATCGAAGTGAAACCGGCGGGGTGACAAGCGAACGTGGCGCGGCGCAAGCTATGCGCGACTCTGGCCGCGTGGTGCCGCGAGCGCGCGCGCCAACATGAGAAGTACGGCAGGAGGGACTCGAACCCCCCACCCTCGGCTTAGAAGGCCGATGCTCTATCCAGCTGAGCTACTGCCGTATTGAAGTGAGGCGATGCAACCACGCACGCGCGCATCGCCCGCAATGAGAACCCGCTTTCGGGCATTGGAACCTGTGCACCTGCAAGCCACAGGGTTCGTCGAATACCGAAATTCTAACTGACCGTGCGGTAGACGGGAAATCCACTCCGGCGCCTTGCAGACATTCCGCGCGCCACAGCGGCCGTTGCCAGTCACAAACAAACGGGCCCGGCAGGTTGAGCCGGGCCCGGATTATAACCGATCGCTCCCTGCCCGCCAGCACGCGCTAGCGGACATGGCGAACTCAATCACACCGGCTGCGGATGCAGCATGAACCAGCCGAGGAACACGATGCCGGCGATCACGCAATACACGCCGAACGAAGCCAGACGTCCGCGGCCTTCGAAATAGCGCATCAGGAAACGCACGCTGAGATAGGCGGCGATCGCGGTCAGCACGCCGCCGAGCAACGCGTCGGCGAGTTGGCCCGGCGCATGGAACAGCTTCGGCAACTCGAGCACGCCGGCCGCGAAGATGATCGGCGTGCCGAGCAGGAACGAGAATTCCGCCGACTTCTCCGCCGTCAGGCCGGCCGCATTGCCGGCGATCATCGTCAGACCGCTGCGCGAGAAACCCGGAATCAACGCGCCGATCTGCGCGAGACCGACGAAAAACGCCTGGCCGAAAGTCAGCTTCTCCGGCGCCTGATGCGCACGCGTACGCTGCAGGCGATCGCCGAACCACAGCAGCACGCCATTGACGATCAGCGCGATCGCCACGATCCGCAGGTCGTGAAAAAGCCGTTCGAGCCGCTTTTCCAGCAGCAGTCCGACCAGACCCGCCGGAATCGTGCCGATGACGAGCGCCCACATCATGTGCGCGTCGTCGTTGCGGCGGCCGCCGAACGACGCGAAGAAGCCGCGCACCAGCGCGCACCAGCGCTTACGGAAGTACCACAGCAGCGCGAGCGCCGTGCCGAGATGCAACGCGACGAGGAACGGCAGCAATTGCGGCGCGTGTTTGTCGATATGCATGCCGAACAGTGCGGGCACGAGCAACGTATGGCCGAGGCTGCTCACCGGAAACAGTTCGGTGACGCCTTGCAGCACGCTCAGGAAAATGAGAAACGACAGGTTCACGCGGGGCGTCCTTGTAAGGAAAATGTCGGGGAAAGGCGCACCGGATAAGGAATTCACGGCCGCCTCAAAGCGCACCGATTATGCCTGGCTGCAATGTCAGCGCCAAGCGTTTGGACCGCATTCAGGGAAATTTTGTGCGTTGCGTCACAACTCGAAACCGTTGTTACGGCGCAGAAAAAGAAACGGGCCGCCGTGAATGGCCGCCCTGTGGATCAGCAGAATGACGTGAAGCGAACTACGTGGTGCTCGGCAGAAGAATCATCCACGGGACCGCATGCCCTTTGACGAGCTGGGCAAGACGATGCGGATGCCCGGATCAGCGTTCGAGCTTGTAAAAGAAGTAGACCGTGCTTGCCGCGAACATGCCGAACAAAGTCACAGCCATTGCCATTGCGAGATCCATACAGCCTCCTGAGGCAGTCTCGCCCGGTCGTCGAAGTTACCGAGCAGTCAGACGAATTATCAGCAAGGATGGCCTTGCGGCGACACCCGCAATTTCCCGAGAAGGGTTTCCCCGTAGCGGAAAGCAGCGCAAAATCATTCTCTCGCGCGGCGCCGCGCGGCAAATTCCGACGCTCGCATGCGAGGATTGCGCCGCCTCCGGGCCGCCTCGCTTCTGCCTTCAACCTCTTACTCATCAGTCCATCGACCATGCCCCTCTCCCCGCAACCGGACATTCTCGAGATCGCCCAGGATGCCTCCGTGCTCCGTTTCGCGCCGCAAGCCGGCGGCCGTCTGATGTCGTGGACGATCGACGGCGAAGAAGTCATCCATTGGCCGGAGCATGCCGACTGGAGCCAGCCCGCGCGGATTCGCGGCGGCAATCCGTTGCTGTTCCCGTTTCTCGGCCGGCATCGTGTCGACGGCAAGATCGGCTACTGGCGTGACGCCCAGGGCAAGGTGCGGGAGCTGCCGATGCACGGCTTCGCCCGCGACCTGCCGTTCGAAGCCCACGCGGACGTGCATGGCGCCGGCCTGCGCATGGTCCTGACCGACAGCGAGGCGACCCGTGGCGGCTATCCGTTCGGCTTCCGTTTCGAGGCCGCCTACGACCTCGCGGATGCGAACACGCTCGACGTCACGTTCACGACCACCAATACCGGCAACGCGCGGCTGCCCTACTACGCCGGCCATCACTTCTATTTCACGCTGCCGCACACGCAGCGTGGCGAGACCTCGCTGGAGTTGCCGCGCACGCAGCGGTGCTATCAGCAGGAGGACGGTTCGATCAGCGCCGCCGAGCCGGGCGAAGCGCGCTACACACTCGACGAGGCGCGCATCCATGACCGCTTCCATTGCCTCGTCGGCACGCCGGATCAACCGGTGCGGCTCGTCGCGCCGGGTCTCGACCGGCTCATCACGATCGATCTGCAACGGCCGGGCTCGGTGCCCTGGTACGCCGTGACCACGTGGACCGAAGCCGCGGAGTCGGACTTCTACTGTGTCGAACCGTGGCTCGGGCTGCCGGACGCGATTCACAACGGTATGGGTCTGCGCTGGCTCGAGCCGGGGCAGACCGAAGTCGCCGCGCTGCGAATCAGCGTCGCCAAGCTGGGTTGATTGCGGGGATTGCGAACCGAGTCGCGCGGTCGGCTTTGAGGCGGGCTTTGGGGCGAGGTTTCGCCAAAAATTTCGCTGCATTTTGTCGCATTCCGCACTGCACGAGCCTGCCGCGCTGCCCGCTTTTCGCGTGTTGCAGCGCAAAACCGTTAGAATCGAGCGCTTTGTATCCACCTGCCGCGTGATCGGGATCGGCGCGCGGCAGCGCTTTGCGAGGTCCAATGCGTAACACAACAAGAATGATGAAACGGCTCGCCTGCGCGTCGTTGGTGGCACTGCTCGCCGCGTGCGGGTCGGCGCCGGTGGGGCCGGGGTTTTATCGGGTGGAACGGGGCGATACGCTGTCGAAGATCGCGCGCAGTAGCCGGCAATCGGTGCAAAGCATCGTGCGCTGGAACAATCTGACCAATGCGGACAGCATCGAGGTCGGCCAGGTGCTGCGCGTCGCGCCGCCGGGCGGCACGGCATCGACCAGTGGCGCGGTACGCAGCAGCGGAAGCGGCAGCGCTGCGGCCACGCCGCGTCCGGCGCCCGCCGATAGCGCGCCGTCCGCCGCGCCGGCTTCGACGATCTCGCTGGTATGGCCGGCCGACGGCACGGTCATCCGGCGTTTTGACGGCGGCAATTCGAAGGGCATCGATATTTCGTCGGCGGCGGGCACGCCCGTCATCGCTGCGGCGCCCGGCACGGTGGTGTACGCCGGCAACGGCTTGCGCGGCTACGGCAATCTGCTGATTCTCAAACACAACGCCGAGTATCTGACCGCCTATGCCCACAACCGCGTGCTGCTGGTGAAGGAAGGCCAGTCGGTCACGCGCGGCGAGAAAATCGCCGAGATGGGCGACACGGATACCGACCGTGTGATGCTGCACTTCGAACTGCGCTATCAGGGCCGTTCAATCGATCCGTCGCGGGCGCTGCCGCCCCGTTAGAGGCTGGCTTGGGGCACGCGGCACTGGCTGCCGTCAGCGGGTGCTCTCGGTTCGCCCTGCGCGGTCCGTGTGCTTTCCCGCCGCTCGCGCCGCCTGTCACCGGGCACGCGCCCTGCAACCGCGGCCGAGGGAACCCGGCGTGTTATAAAACGCTCAATCAGGACACGACGTGGCTTCGCGTCACGTCTTCCTCCGTCAATCTGTAAGGAATTTGTATGAAGAGCGCATTTGCGTCCGTCGCAACGGCCGCGGCGATCGGTCTCGGCCTGCTGGCACTCGGCAGCCTCGGCGGCTGCTCCAGCACCACCACCATGACCTACCTGCCGAACGGCGACACCGGCTTTGCAATCAACTGCAGTGGCAGCGACGCAAGCTCGAGCTGGGCCGAGTGCTACAAACGTGCGGGCGAAGTCTGCGGTAACTACGGCTACGACGTGGTGTCGAAAGACGTCGACAACGGCGCGACCTCGGGTGGAACGGTCGGCGGTATTTTCGGCGCGAACGTGAAGAACCGGTCGATGGTGGTTCGCTGCAAGCAATAACGACGACGCCCGCGCACCGCCGCTCGGACTAGCGGCGGCGCCAGCGTCCCGAGCGCGGATCGATGCGCGCGGAGAAGGCGATCAGCACGCCGAGCGCAACCGGGCAGATGCCGAGAAAAATGATTAACGCGCTCATGCTCTGGAAAGGGGAAGTAAGTTTTCATGATCCACTACACATGTGAATCCGCAGTGACTCGGACGTGACTCGACGATGAGCGCGGCGAAAAAAAAGCCCGGCACGAGGCCGGGCTAACGGGGGTTCGGCGCATATCGGCAAAGGACCGGTTCACCATGCGCCAGAACGAAATCTAACAACCCCCTTTTACAAGCGCAATATATTAATTTCGCAGTCAATGTGATGCGGCGTACTGATTCCGCGTTACGTGAAGCGGAAAAGTCGGAAATAAACAGGCTAAATTCGCCCACCGCTTCACATTAAGCGCTTCAAAATGGCCCGGCTCGAAACTTAGATATTGCCCGCCGGACCGCGCAACGCAAGGGTCCGCCTGAAATCACCCGGAAAAGGCCTGAGGAAAGGGCGCTGGCCGATTTCGGCTAACCCATCCAGCATGATTCGGACGCTTTGCGTCCTGCGTAGCTTTAGTGCGCCACCGCACTCTTTCGCATTATTAACCGATATTGACGGTTCAATTAAAAGCAGTGATTTCTTCACAAGAAATTCGCGAATAGCGAAAATATTAAAGAGATTCAAATCCGCCGACAAATTCCTGCACTGAAAATCGAGCGGCTTATTGATTCGACCAATCGAATGATAAACATCGGCGTCCAATCGTTCAAGCTGGCCGAATGGCTAAAATCGGCCAGCCTGAACCCGCGCTCACGTGACGCGCAAACCGAGTTCGGTGACGAGCACGGCCGCCTGGGCATGCGAGATCGTCGCGCCCTTGAAGAGCGCCGCGTCCACCAGCCGCACGCCGCTCAGGTCGGTTTCGCGCAGATCCGCGCCGTCGAAGCGCGCGCCCTTCAGATGGGCGTCCTTCAGGCTGCCGCCGTCGAAGATTGCTTCACGGAAGTCGACACCGGCGAGATCGGCATCGGAGAAGTCCAGTTGTTGCAGCGTGGCCTTGCGAAACGACAGGCCGCGCAAGTGCGCGCCGACCAGCAGCGTTTCGACGAAGCTCAAACCCAGCGCCGTGCACGCTTCGAAATTGGCACCGGTCAGCTTGCAGCTATGAAACGACGCCGAAGCCAGCTTGGCGCGCCGCCAGCTGGTGTTGTTCAGGTCGCTCGACTGAAACGCCGCGTCGACCAGGTCGGCCGATGCGAAATCCGCCTCGCGGCCACGGCAACGGACCCAGCGGGTATGCGAGAGCATCGCGCCGAAAAACGAGGTCTCGACGATCGTGCAGCGATGAAACTCGGCGCCGCGCAGATCGAGTCGCGACAGGTCGGCGCCTTCGAAATCGCAGTCGGTGAAATGCAGCGGCGCTTTATTGCCGGCGAGGCTCGCCGCGATGAGTCGCTCCACCTCGGCGCGCGTGAGCGCGGCATCGGTCACGACGTGAGCTTGCGCGCCCGAAGCCGGCGCCGTTGAATCCAGTGACATGAAGGTTCAGAATGAATTTCGAAGGACCCATAGCCTACCGGAACGCGCGCCGCGCCGGCGGGCCGCCCCGATGGTTTATAGTAACGGCCCCGTCAGAACCCGCTTACGATGACTTCCAACGACGCCACCCATAGCCCGCTGTACGCCAAGCTGCTCGCCGAAACCGCCAAGATCGGCTGGCCCGAACTCGAACGCTTCTTCGCACGCGGGATGCTGCTGCGCGTCGCGCGCGACCTCGATCTGGTGAGCGTCGCCGAAGCCATCGCCAGCGACGACACCACGCAGGTCACGCAATGGCTGTCCTCGGGGCTTGTCGAGCGCGTGCAGGCGGAAACCGCCGCCGACTTTGCCGAGCGCGACCCGGATCTCTGGGCCGTCGTCGTCTCGCCCTGGGTGTGCGTGCAGGAACGCAATTGAGCGAAGCCGCGCGCGACGCGGACCCGTCGGCCGCGGCACCCGCCGTCCCTGTGCACTGGCACCGCCGGGTGCTCGCGCTGGCGTTTCCCATCGTTCTCGCCAATCTGACGCAGCCGATTCTCGGCGCGGTCGACACCGCCGTCGCCGGCCATCTGGATGGCGCGTCGTATCTCGGCGGCGTGGCGCTCGGCGGCCTGTTCTTCAACTTCGTGTTCTGGGGCTTCGGCTTCCTGCGCATGGGCACGACGGGTCTCGTCGCGCAATCGCACGGCGCGGACGACCACGCCGAGTTGCGCAACAACGTCGTACGCGCGCTGTTGCTGGCGGCCGCGATCGGCGCCACAGTGCTGGCGCTGCAAATGCCGCTCATCGATTACGCATTGCGCGTGATCGGCGGCAGCGACGCGGTGCAACGCAACGCGCGGCTTTACTGTCATGCGCGCATCTGGGCCGCCCCGCTCGCCCTCGGCAACTATGTCGTGCTCGGCTGGCTGCTCGGCACGCAGCAGGTGCGGCTCGCGCTGCTCTCGCAGGTGTTCATCAACAGCGTGAACATCGCGGCCGTGCTGCTGTATGTGTACGGATTCGATTGGGGCGTGGCCGGCATCGGCGCGGCCACGGCCACCGCCGATGCGCTCGGCTTCGTGTTCGGCGCCGCCCTGCTATGGCAGGGCAGGCCACGTGGCCTGCCCACGCTGAACCGCTCCGCTTTGTTCGACGCGGCGGCGCTCAAGCGGCTCGTCGTACTCAATCGCGACATCTTCGTGCGCACCTTATGCCTGCTCTCGTCGTTCGGCTGGTTCGCGCATCTGGGCGCGAAGCAAGGCGACGCCACGCTCGCCGCCAACGCGCTGCTGCTCAATTTTCAGACCTTCATGGCCTACGGACTCGACGGCTTCGCGCACGCCGCCGAAGCGCTGGTCGGCGCCGCGATCGGCGCGCGCGACCGGCACGCGTTCACGCAGGCGATCAAGGTGACGGCATTGTGGTCCACGCTCGGTGCGCTGGGGTTCTCGCTGGTGTATTGGGGCGCGGGCTCGTGGATCGTCGAACGTTTGACGGATCAGGCCGCGGTGCGCGCCACCGCTGAAATGTATCTGCCGTGGGCCGCGCTCTCGCCGGTGGTTTCCGTGTGGGGCTTTCTGCTCGACGGCGTCTTCATTGGCGCGACCCGCACGCGCGAACTCATGATGTCGATGGTGGTGTCGTTCGCGCTGTTCGTGGCCGCGTCGTGGGCTTTGCTGGCGCTGTACGGCAATCACGGCTTGTGGGCCGCGATGCTGCTCTTCATGGCGCTGCGTGGTCTCACGCTTGCGCGCTATTTGCCGGGCGTCGTGCGCGGCATGGCAGGCGCGGCTGTTTAGGCGCCGTTTCGCCATGCGCGTGTGCTACTTATCCCGCCCAGCGCACCTATTGCACCAAACCTCTAAGCGCGCCGACGTATCTGGTGCACCGCGCTTCCCAGGGCAACCCAGGCACGAACCACCGTGCATCCATTTCGCATCGCGGCACCCGGTTACGGCTTGAAACAAGCGCACACATATCGCACGCGGCGCTCGCCCTAGAATGGCCTCAGCCCGCGCTTTCCGCGCCAAAAGTCTGCGCGGGTCAGAAGCGCCGGCGTGCCCGCGCCGGCGCTTCGCTTTTGCTGTTCACCCCGTTGCCGAATGCGTTATCAGCCGACGCTCAGGGCGTGACCGGCGCAGGCACCATGGCGGGCGGACGGCTGTCGGTGGGCACGCCGTGATAGTCGGCGGGATCTTGCGGCGGCGGGCCGCCGTGATGGCCGGACGGACCATTCGCGCAACCGGCAACGCCGGCAACCAGCAGCAACGCAAGCATCGAAACGCGGATCATAAACAGGAGTCTCTCGGAGCAGAATGAAAGAGCGGCTGCCCGGCGGTGACCGGGCAAGCGCGAGCGCCGAGAGTCTACCTGCAAAGCGCATTCCACGACGCCGCTGCGAGCAGTGGGCCCCCCTCCCATTTCGTTACGCGTGAGCTACTATGAAGTCACAGCCGCATCTCACAGGAGACTGCCATGGACGCTGAAACGATCGCGGGTCTGATCGGACTCGGAATAGGTCTGCTCGTGCTGCTCGTGTTGTCGATTTACGAATCGAGAACCTATCGGCGCGAACACAACGGCGAAGGCATGGTGCATCACTGGCTGACTCATCAGCACATGCCGCATTGGATGCGTCGCCGGCACTGAACGGAAAACCGGCTGCCGGCTGCGCCTGCGGCGGTTCCGGCTGATTTAACGGTTGATACGCTGCACCGCACGTGCGAGCCCGCGCTCGCACGTCGGGCGCTGGCGCGGCGATGACGGTCGCGCACCCGCCGTCAGCGCGCAAGTTTTTCCTGCCTGCCATTTCCCCTGACGCATCACCGCGCCACGGCTAAAGCACGCAGCCGCCCGCCCTCTCCCCTCTGAACTTGCTTTCCGTTCAGGCACATGCCTTGCTGCATGTAAGCCTGCAAGGAGCGCGCAGATTGCGCGTCGAGCGTCACGGCGCGAATGCGCCGAACCAACAGACCAAATGGCTCAGGCCAGACAGGGAGAACTCGAATGACCATCGGAACCATACTGCTTATCGTGCTCATTCTTCTGCTGATCGGCGCATTGCCGAGCTGGCCGTACAGCAGCGGCTGGGGCTATCGGCCGACCGGCGTGCTCGGGGTCGTGCTGATCATCGTGATCGTCTTGCTGCTGATGGGACGCATATAACGCGGCCGAATCGCGCATTCGAGCCTCCGTTTCGCACCGGCGCAATTCGTGATTGACTCTGGCACCCAATGCCACGTAGAATCTCGGATTCGTCGGAGCGTAGCGCAGCCTGGTAGCGCATCTGATTTGGGATCAGAGGGTCGAAGGTTCGAATCCTTTCGCTCCGACCACGAAAAGCAACATGAAACCCGCGTAGCCTCCGGCTTCGCGGGTTTTTGCTTTTTGGGCTTTCAGGCTCGTGGTTGCGATATACCGGAACGCTTCTACGGTCAGCCTGAGCCATCGCCTTGCGGCCTGGCGAGCCCGCGTGCGACAGTGACTGAAACCTGGCGCACGCCTGATCAGGCTCAAGCGCCGCAACCAGAGTCAAGGAGACACCCATGGATCTGATTCTCTGGCGTCACGCCGAAGCCGAAGACATCGCCAGCACCGACCTCGCGCGCGCGCTCACCACCCGCGGCCGCAAGCAGGCGCAAAACGTCGCCAAATGGCTGCGCACGCGGCTGCCCGACGACGCCGTGGTGCTCGCAAGCCCTGCCGTACGCACCATCCAGACCGCCGAGACGCTGAGCGATCAATATCGCGTGGTGCGCGAACTCGCGCCCAACGCGAGCGCGGACGACGTGCTCAACGCCGCCGGTTGGCCCAAGGGCATCGCGCAGACGGTGGTGATCGTCGGCCATCAACCGACGCTCGGTCACGTCGCCGCGCGTCTGCTCGGCAATAGCGCCGCGAGTTGGCCGCTGAAGAAAGCCGGCGTGTGGTGGATTGCGAGCCGTGAGCGCGACGGCGACGACCAGGCCGTGCTGCGAGCCGCCATGAGTCCTGATCTGGTCTGATTCGGATTCGCGTCTCAACCAAACCGGCGGTCCATAAAATCCCACGCGGCGCACGAGCGCCGCCGCTCTGCCCGCATCGATCACACACTTCACCCACATCGCCGGGATGGCACCGTCCCGGCGCTCGAATCGCTCCCACCCATTCCTCGATTCCCCCACGTTTCGCACGGAAACAACACTCGCCGCTCCCCCTCGCGACATTACAAGCCGCGGGCAAGCAGCTTACGGGCAGTCATCCAATCGTCATGGGTTTGCCATGCGAGCGTCACCAGGCGTTACTACATTGGCGAAAAAAGAAATCTCCCTTTTTTCGACCAGGACCCCCCATGCGAGAACTGCCGACGCCTACCCTGCCCCTCGCTTCGATCTTCGAGTCGCGCCGCCTGCCGCGCGCCGAGGAAACGGTCACCGCCCAGCATCGCCTGCAAGTCACATGGGCTCGCACCGACGAAGAGCTGCGCGAAGCCCAGCGTCTGCGCTACCGCGTATTTGCCGACGAAATGGGTGCACGCCTGACGGGCCCCGCGGGTCTCGACGTCGATTCGTTCGACTCCTACTGCGATCACTTGCTGGTGCGCGATCTCGACACGCTGAAGGTGGTCGGCACGTATCGCGCGTTGCCGCCGCATCAGGCCGCGCGTATCGGCCGCCTGTATGCGGAAAGCGAATTCGACGTGTCGCGTCTGACGCACCTGCGCGCCAAGATGGTCGAAGTGGGCCGTTCGTGCGTGCATCCCGACTATCGCAGCGGCTCGGTGATCATGTCGCTGTGGGCGGGTCTCGCCGCCTACATGAAGCACAACGGCTACGAGACGATGCTCGGCTGCGCGAGCGTGGCGATGGTCGACGGTGGCCACTACGCGGCGAATCTGTATTGCTCGCTGCGCGACAACGCGCTGACCGCGCCGGAATATCGCGCGTTTCCGCACACGCCGCTGCCGGTCGATGAACTGCAGACGGGCGCCGAGGTAGCGCCGCCGCCGCTGGTGAAGGGTTATCTGCGTCTTGGCGCGAAGATTTGCGGCGCGCCGGCATGGGATCCCGATTTCAATACCGCGGATTTTCTGACGCTGTTCCGTTTGTCCGATATCAACGCGCGTTACGCTCGCCACTTCCTCGGCGATGCGCTGCCGCGCTGAGCGGACTCGTTCGCGCGACGCGCTTTGATGCGCGTCGGCGAAACAAAACACGCTGCGACAAAAAAAGCCCGGCAATTGCCGGGCTTTCTCATTCATGCGCAGTGCGCGGGCAAGACCTCAATCGTCCGTATAGACCACGCGATACGGAATGCCGACCTTCTCCCACTCCGCAGCCTCCTGAATCAGGCTGTAGTCGGTCAACGGATTGTTCGCAACCCACTCGTTCGGCAAGCGCACCTCATAACCGCCGTTGACCTGCGCCACCGAGATGCCCGGTAAGCCGACATCCGCACGCCGCCGGCACAACAGCGCCGCGAGCCGCAGACAGAACAGCAGCGGCCACTCCACTTCACGTGTTTGCGACAGCTTGCCGAGCTTGCCCGCGTGACCGAGCACGAGCGCGGCGAGCCGCGCCTGATCGGTGCGCGAAAAGCCCGGCATGTCCGCGTTGCTCGCGATATAGGCCGAATGCTTGTGATACGCGCTGTGCGAGATGGACAGCCCGATTTCGTGCAGCGCAGCGGCCCAACCAAGGAACATGCGGTTTTCCGCGCGGCGTTCTTCGTCGGGTTCCGCGAACTGGTCGTAGAAGCGCACCGCGAGTTCGCCGATGCGCCCAGCCTGCGCGCGATCCACGCCATAGCGGCGCATGAAGCCTTCCACCGTCACCGTGCGCATGTCCTCGTGCTGCGAACGGCCCAGCAGGTCGTACAGCACGCCGAGGCGCAGCGCGCCGTCCGTGGTATCGACATAGTCGACGCCGAGTTCGTCGAACACCGCGATCATGATCGACAGGCCACCGGCCAGCACCGGAACGCGATCGCCCTTCAACGCGACGAGCTTCAGCCGATTGACGTTCTCCGCCTTGATCAGCGCGCGCTTGAGCCGTTCGAGCCCACCGCGCGAGATGCCATGCGTGACGCCCGGATCGTTGAAGCCGTTCGCCTCGACCAGTTCGGCCAATGCGCGCGCGGTGCCCGACGAGCCGATCGCCTGCTCCCAGCCGGTTTTCTTGTACTCGGCGGAAATGATCTGGATTTCGCGGCCCGCGGCGAGTTCGGCCTGGCGCATCGTGTATTCGTCGACGTTGCCAGCCGGAAAAAACGCACGGCTATGGCTCACGCAACCGATATACAGGCTCTCCATCTTGATCGGCGTGTAATGCGAGCCGATGATGAATTCCGTCGAGCCGCCGCCGATGTCGACCACAAGACGTTTGCCCGGGCTCGCGGGCACGGAGTGTGCTGCCCCCGCGTAGATCAGGCGCGCTTCTTCGCGCCCGGCAATCACTTCGATCGGGAAACCGAGCGCGGCTTGCGCCTCGCCGAGAAATTCGCCGGCATTCTTGGCGATGCGCAACGTGTTGGTGGCGACCGCGCGAACGTGATCGGGATGGAAATCGCGAAGACGCTCGCCGAAACGCTTGAGTGCGTCCCAGCCGCGCACCTGCGAAGCACGGTCGAGCATCTTGTCGCGCGACAGACCGGCGGCAAGGCGCACCGGCTCGCGCAAGGCATCGACCTGATAAATCTGGCTGCCCGCGTCGGTTTCCTCGACCCGGCCCACGATCAGCCGGAAGCTGTTCGAGCCGAGATCGACGGCAGCGAGGAGTTGCGGAGTATTGACCATCGGGTAAGCGTGCTCCATGCGCGCGAGCGCGGCAGCGTTGGATGCAGAGGGCGCCGCATATCCATTGGGTGCCTTGGGCGCCTTATGGCCGGCCGCGCTGTTCAAAGACGCCATTCTAAGCGTACCGGGCCTCACGATGTCACCTCGCAGCAATGGGGGTGCCCCATGGTCCCATACACACTGCGTCATATTGACGACACGCGGCGAATACGGCGTAGAATTTAAAACATCGAGAATGTCATAACAACGTCATCATACTGTGAGAATTTCCGAGCGTCTTTCCGCCTCCCTTCCTGACATTCCATTCTCGCTGCCGATGTCCATCCGCTACCCCTTATTGAATCGCGAGCTGGGCATTCTGGGTTTCAACGAGCGTGTGTTGGCACAAGCTGCCGACCCAGCCGTCCCTTTGCTCGAACGCCTGCGTTTCATCTGCATCACCAGTAGCAATCTCGACGAATTCTTCGAAGTCCGCATGGCCGGGCTACAGGAACAGATGCGCGACAACCCCGGCGCACTGTCGCCGGACGGCATGTCGCTGCAGCACGTGTACGACCTCGTGGTCGAACGCGCGCAGAAGCTCGTACATCGTCAATACACCATGCTGCACGACACGGTGCTCACCGCGCTCGAAACAGAAGGCATCTATTTTCACGGCACGGAAGCGTGGAACGAAGCGCAGACCGAATGGGCGCGCAACTACTTCTTCGACGAACTTTTGCCCGTGCTCACGCCGATCGGACTCGATCCGGCGCACCCGTTTCCACGCGTGCTCAACAAGAGCCTGAACTTCGTTGTCGAACTGGAAGGCAAGGACGCGTTCGGCCGTCAGGCGATGATGGGCATCGTGCAGGCGCCCCGCGCGCTGCCGCGGCTCGTGCGCATGCCGCAAGACCTGTCGGGCTATCCGCATGGCTTCGTGCTGCTGAGCTCGCTATTGCAACGCTTTGTCGGCGAGCTGTTTCCGAACCTCGTGGTGCGCAGCTGCAATCAGTTTCGCATCACGCGCAACAGCGAACTGTTCGTCGACGAAGATGAAATCACCAACCTGCGTGTCGCGTTGCAGGGCGAATTGCCGGCGCGGCATCTGGGCAATGCGGTGCGGCTCGAAGTGTCGGCGGAAACGCCCACGCATGTCGTGCGGCGCCTGCTCGACGAAAGCGGCCTGTCCAACAAGGATTGCTATTACGCCGACGGCCCCGTCAATCTCGTGCGGCTGATGCAATTGCCGGAGATGGTGGACCGCCCCGATCTGAAGTTCGTGCCGCACATTCCCGCGATTCCGCCGCAGATCGCCAACAGCGCCAACATGTTCGACGTGATCGATCAGGGCGACGTGCTGCTGCACCATCCGTATGAGAGCTTTCAGCCGGTGCTCGAACTGTTGCTGCAGGCGGCCAAAGATCCGAACGTGGTCGCGATCAAGCAGACCATCTATCGCACCGGCACCGATTCGCCGCTGATGGACGCGCTGATGCAAGCCGCGCGCAACGGCAAGGAAGTCACGGTGGTGGTCGAATTGCTCGCGCGCTTCGACGAAGAAACCAACATCAATTGGGCCTCGCAACTCGAAGCGGTCGGCGCGCACGTGGTGTACGGCGTGGTGGGCCACAAGTGCCACGCGAAGATGATGCTGATCGTGCGGCGCGTGTCGGTGGGCGGCAAGGCCACGCTCAAGCGCTATGTGCACCTCGGCACCGGCAACTACCATCCGCGCACGGCACGCCTTTACACCGACTTCGGCCTGATGACCGCCGATCAGAAAATCTGCGAAGACGTGCATCACGTGTTCCAGCAACTGACCGGCATCGGCGGCGAACTGAAGCTGCACGAGTTGTGGCAATCGCCGTTCACGCTGCATCCGAAACTGGTCGAAGCGATTCGCGCCGAAGCCGAGCATGCGCGCGCCGGCAAGAAAGCACGCATCGTCGCGAAGATGAACGCGCTGCTCGAACCCACGGTGATCGCCGAGTTGTATGAAGCCGCGAAGGCCGGCGTGAAGATCGATCTGATCGTGCGTGGCGTGTGTTCGTTGCAGCCGGGTGTGGCGGGGCTTTCGGAGAACATTACCGTGCGCTCGATCGTCGGGCGCTTTCTCGAACACCATCGCATTTTCTACTTCTACGACGGCGGCAAGGAGCAGGTCTACCTGTCGAGCGCCGACTGGATGGACCGCAATTTCTTCCGGCGCGTGGAAGTGGCGTTCCCGGTCAACAACCGCCGTTTGAAGCGGCGCGTGATCGCCGAAGGTCTGTCGGCATTTCTCGGCGACAATCAGTCCGCCTGGCTCATGCAAAGCGACGGGCATTATCGGCGCCGCCGGCCGGGCAAGTCCTCGCGCAACGCGCAGATGAGCCTGCTGGGGAAATTTTGTTCGTAACGTTAGAGATTGCACTCGCTTCGGCGAGCTAGTGACAGACACGCGTAAAAAAGCCCGCAACATGCGGGCTTTTTTTCAGGTCGATGCATTTACGTTCAAGCCGGCGCAGGTTGCCGGCGCGCCGTGCGATACACCGGGAAGCGCACGGTGAACGTGCTGCCACGTCCCTCTTCACTTTTCACATCAAGCTGCGCATCGTGACGTTGCAGCACGTGCTTGACGATCGCGAGGCCGAGGCCCGTACCGCCGGTGTCGCGTGAACGGCTGCGATCGACGCGATAGAAACGCTCGGTCAACCGCGGAATGTCCGCAGAGGGAATGCCGAGTCCGCTGTCCGTCACGGAAAACACCGCATTGCCGCCTTGCGCGTGCCAAGCCACCTTGATCGCGCCGCCGTCCGGCGTGTAACGGATCGCGTTCGTGACGAGATTGCCGAACGCACTAAGAATTTCCGTTTCGACGCCGGTGACGGTGAGCCCTTCGTCGGCATCGAACACGATCTTGTGATGATCGCTCGACAGGTTTTCCGCGTCGTCGCGCAGATGCCGCAACACCGCGCGCATATCGATCATCTGATCGCTCGGCGGCTTGTTGTCGCCTTCGAGTTTGGCGAGCACCAGCAGATCGCTGACGATATGGCGCATGCGCGAAGCCTGCTGCTCCATCAGTTCGAGATAGCGCGAACGCTCGCCTTCGCTCAACGGCAACTCGCGCATGGTTTCCAGAAAACCCGAGAGCACCGTGAGCGGCGTCTTCAGTTCATGCGAAACATTGGCCACGAAGTCGCGCCGCATGGCGTCGGTCCGCTCGAGTTCGGTAATGTCTTGCGAGAGCACCAGCTTGCGATTCTCGCCGTACGGAAACACCTGCACCGACAGCACGTTCTGGCGCTTGTCGCCCATGCCGCGCATGATCAGCATTTCTTCGTAGCGGGACGAATTCAGATAGCGAACGAAGTCCGGCTGACGTACCAGATGCGTGATGTGCTGGCGCAGATCGCGCTTCGCATCCAGGCCGAAATGGAGTTCGGAGATCGCGTTGCACCACTCGATCTGATCGTGATCGTCGAGCATCGCCACGCCGTTGGGCGAGGCCTGGATCGCCTGAATGAAGCGCGAATGCTGCTGCTCGACCTGGCGCACCTGCGCGTGCCAGCGCTTCGCGAGCTTGTGCAGACGGTAGTAGATTTCGCCCCAGATGCCGGGGGCGCTCGGCACTTCCCCGTAAACCGGCGCGTCGAGCAAACGCCACAGACGCTGTTTATGAAAGGTGCTGAAAAGGCTCTGCGCGAGCAGCATGACAATCGCGAGGACGAGCGCGGCCTTGACGTTCACGAGTGCGCCGACCACCACGCACAGAACAGCCAGCAGCACGACCGACACGATGGAGCGCGCCCAGATGATGTTCATGGTCTAGCGATCGAAGAGAAAGGCCTATGCGCCGTGATGGGAACCGCGGCGCCTATCGTTGCGAAGATGACGTATCCGAAGCGGGCTCGAACAGCGCCACCGCTGAGCGAGCGTCAGGCGCTCTTCGCAAGCCGGTAGCCGCTGCCGCGCACCGTCTCAATCATAGCATCGCATCCGGCAGGCTTGAGCGCCGCGCGCAGACGCTTGATATGCACGTCCACCGTGCGCTCTTCGACGAACACGTGGTCGCCCCACACCTGATCGAGCAGTTGCGTGCGGCTGTGCACGCGCTCCGGGTGCGTCATGAAGAAGTGCAGCAGACGGAATTCCGTCGGGCCGAGATCGAGCTTGATCTCGCTGCCTTCGGCATGCGCGGCCACGCGGTGGGTTGCCGGATCGAGCTTGAGGCCGTTGATCGCGACCACGTCTTCGGTCAACTGCGGCGCACGGCGGCGCAACACCGCCTTGATGCGCGCCATCAGTTCTTTCGGCGAGAACGGCTTGGTGACGTAGTCGTCGGCGCCGATTTCGAGGCCGAGCACCTTGTCCTGCTCGTCGCCACGCGCGGTCAGCATGATGATCGGAATATGCTTCGTGCGCTCGTTGTTGCGCAGATCGCGAGCGAAGGCGATGCCCGATTTTCCCGGCAACATCCAGTCGAGCAGGACGAGGTCGGGCAGTACGTCGCTGATCAGGTTCTGCGCCTGTTCCGCGTTGTACGCGCGAATCGGGCAGTGACCGGCGTGTTGAAGATTGACCGAAATCAGTTCGGAAATGGCGGGCTCATCTTCAATGACGAGAATGCTGCTGGGCATCGGCACCTCTGGTCCTTATATCTGGATTAACTGAGTGCTTCGCGTTCGAGCGCGTCGCGCGACTTGTGCCGCACGTCCGTGCCCTTGACGATGTAGATGATGAATTCGGCGATGTTCTTCGCGTGGTCGCCGATCCGCTCGATCGCCTTGGCAATGAAGAGGAAGTCGAGGCCCACCGAGATCGAACGCGGATCTTCCGTCATGTACGAAATCAGCTTGCGCACGAAAGCGCGGAATTCTTCGTCGATTGCTTTGTCGTCGCGCACGATCTGCGCGGCGGCGACCGTGTCGAGGCGCGCGAACGCGTCGAGCGCGCGGCGCAGAATTGACACCGCCATTTCACCCGACAACTTGATTTCAGCGATATTGATGGTGCGCGAGGCGCCGTCCTCCATCAAACGCTTGGTGCGCTTGGCGATTTTTTCGGCTTCGTCGCCGGCGCGCTCGAGATTCGTGATGGTCTTCGAAATCGCGATCAGCAGGCGCAGGTCACGCGCGGCCGGCTGACGGCGCGCGATGATGTTGCTGCACTCTTCGTCGATTTCAACTTCCATCTTGTTCAGGCGCTCTTCCGCGGCGATCACCTGTTCGGCGATGTCGAGATCGAATTCGTTGAGCGCCTGCATGGCCTTGACGATCTGCGATTCGACCAGGCCGCCCATTTCGAGCACCTTGGAGGAAACCAGATTCAGGTCGGCGTCGAACTGGCTGGACAGGTGTTTGTCGGACATGTCGTACTCCCTTGTTTTGCTCGGCGTTTTAACCGAAGCGGCCAGTGATGTAATCCTCGGTTTCCTTGCGGACCGGCTTGATGAAGATCTTTTCGGTATCGCCGAATTCGATCAACTCGCCGAGGTACATGTAGGCAGTGTAGTCCGAACAGCGAGCCGCCTGTTGCATGTTGTGCGTGACGATCACCACCGTGTAATCGCTCTTCAGCTCGGCGATCAACTCTTCGATACGGCCCGTCGAAATCGGGTCCAGCGCCGAGCACGGCTCGTCGAGCAGGAGCACTTCCGGACGAATCGCGATACCGCGCGCAATGCACAGACGCTGCTGCTGGCCGCCCGACAGACCGTAGCCGCTCTGGCCGAGCTTGTCCTTCACTTCGTTCCACAGCGCGGCCTTGGTCAGCGCCCATTCCACGCGGTCGTCCATTTCCGAGCGCGGCAGCGTTTCGAACATCTTCACGCCGAACGCGATGTTGTCGTAGATCGACATCGGAAACGGCGTCGGCTTCTGAAACACCATGCCGATCCGCGCGCGCAAGAGCGAGATATCGCGCTTGGAGGTCAGCAGGTTTTCGCCGTCCATCAGGATCTCGCCTTCGGCGCGCTGTTCCGGATAGAGCGCGTACATCTTGTTCAGCGTACGCAGCAGCGTGGACTTGCCGCAGCCCGACGGGCCGATGAACGCGGTCACCTTGCCTTCGGGAATCTGCAGATTGATGTTCTTCAGCGCGTGATACTTGCCGTAGAAGAAGTTCAGGTCGTTGATCTCGATCTTCGGGCGCGACGACGCCTGCGACTGGCCGCTCTGGGCGGGATCGAAACCGGCGGGCGCAGTGGGACGCGCGATCGGATTGAGTTGAGTTTCTGCCATATTCATCGGATTACACTCCGCCCTTACTTGTTCGAGAAGATCGTGCGCGCGAGGATGTTCAGTCCCAGCACCGCGAGCGTGATCAGGAAGACGCCGGCCCACGCGAGCGATTGCCACTGCGCGAACGGGCTCATCGCAAACTTGTAGATCGTGACCGGCAGGTTCGCGACCGGCTGGCCCATGTCCATCGAGAAGAACTGATTCGACAGCGCCGTGAAGAGCAGCGGCGCGGTTTCGCCTGCGATACGCGCCACGCCGAGCAACACGCCGGTGACGATGCCCGCGATCGACGCCTTCAGCGTGATCGACAGCACCATCTTCCACTTCGGCGTGCCGAGTGCGAAAGCCGCTTCACGCAGTGCGTTCGGCACCAGTTTCAGCATGTTTTCCGTGGTGCGGATAACGATCGGAATCTGCAGCAAGGCGAGCGCGAATACGCCGGCCCAGCCGCTGAAGTGGCCCATCTTCGCGACGACCAGCGCGTAGACGAACAGACCCACCACGATCGAGGGCGCCGACAACAGAATGTCGTTGATGAAGCGCGTGAAACTCGCGAGCCAACCCTTCTGACCGTATTCGGCAAGATAGACGCCCGCCAGAATACCGATCGGCGTGCCGACGAAAGTCGCGAGCCCAACCAGCATCAGGCTGCCGACGATCGCGTTGGCGAGACCGCCGCCATCGGTGTTCGGCGGCGGCGTCGATTGCGTGAACAACTCGACCGACAAGCCACCGATACCGAGGCGCAAGGTCGTGTACAGAATCCAGATCAGCCAGATCAGGCCGAACGCCATCGCGGCGAGCGACATGGTCAGCGCAACCGCGTTCTTCATGCGGCGGCGGCCTTGCAGACGCACGCGCATCGCTTCGAGCGCGACCGCGTCGTTCGAACCCGGCATATTCAAAGTGGGCTGGCTCATTTCGCGCCCTCCCCTTTTTCGAGGCGAAGCAGCATGACCTTGGAGATCGCCAGCACGATGAAAGTAATCACGAACAGGATGAGGCCGAGTTCCATCAACGCCGACGTATGCAGACCCGGATCCGCTTCGGCGAATTCGTTGGCGAGCGCCGATGTAATGCTGTTGCCCGGCGAAAACAGCGACACGTTGTCGAGCAGATTGGTGTTGCCGATCACGAACGTGACAGCCATGGTCTCGCCGAGCGCGCGGCCCAGACCCAGCATCACGCCGCCGATCACGCCGCTCTTGGTGAAGGGCAGCACGATCTTCCACATCACTTCCCACGTCGTGCAGCCGATGCCGTACGCCGATTCCTTCAGCAAGACCGGCGTGACTTCGAACACGTCGCGCATCACCGAGGCGATGTACGGAATGATCATGATCGCGAGAATCACACCCGCGCACAGGATGCCGATGCCGATCGGCGCGCCCTGAAACAGCGCCCCAACCACCGGAATGCCGCCGAGCACTGCGCCGAGCGGCTTTTCGAACCACGTCGCGAAGATCGGCGCGAACACCAGCAGACCCCACATGCCGTACACGATCGACGGAATCGCGGCGAGCAGTTCGATCGCGATGCCGAGCGGCCGGCGCAGCCACGCGGGCGCGAGTTCAGTCAGGAAAAGCGCGATGCCGAAGCTGACGGGCACCGCGATGATGAGTGCAATGATCGACGTGGCGATCGTGCCGTAGATCGGCACCAGAGCGCCGAATTGCTTGCTGGGTGGATCCCAGTCGGCGGTCCACAGGAAGCTGAGGCCGAATTGCTTGATCGACGGCAAGGACGCGACGATCAGCGAAACGATGATGCCGCCGAGCAGCAACAAGGTGATGATGGCGGCGAGGCGCGCGAGACCGCCGAAGATCACGTCGCCGGCGCGGCTAGGCGCTTTCTGCTGCGACGCGCTGCCGGGCGGGGTCGACCTGCTCGAGCCGGACGCTAATTGGATATCGGACATGAGAGCCTGATGGACCTGTTTCCAGTTGCCGTATGACACGTGTCGTGCGGCCGGTAGTGCCGGTGGTTAAAGCCATTGGCCGTCCTCGCATGAGGACGGCCAACGTGTTACGTACTACGGATGCTGAGCGCTGTGCTCATTGCCTCTTTTACTCGGCGATTGCCTTGCCCGAAGCGTCCTTCACCTTCGACTTCCACTGCGTGCGGATTTCCGACACGACCGAATCCGGCAACGAGATGTAGTCCAGATCGTTTGCGGCTTGCGTGCCGTTCTTGAATGCCCAGTCGAAGAACTTCAGCGTTTCGGTGCCTTGCGGCGCCTTGTCCTGCGTCGTGTGAACCAGCACGAACGTCGCGCCGACGATCGGCCATGCGTTCTTGCCCGGCTCGTTCGTCAGGATCTGGTAGAACGACTTCGACCAGTCCGCGCCTGCTGCCGCTGCCTTGAAGGTGTCCGTCTTCGGCTCGACCACTGCGCCCGACGAATTCTTCAACGCCACATACGTCATGTGGTTCTGCTTCGCGTACGCCCATTCCACGTAGCCGATTGCGCCCGGCAGACGTTGCACGAAGGCCGCGACGCCGTCGTTACCCTTGCCGCCCGTGCCCGTCGGCCAGTTGACCGTCGAACCTTCACCGACCTTCGACTTCCAGTCTGCGTTGACCTTCGACAGATAGTTCGTCCAGATGAAGCTGGTGCCCGAACCATCGGCGCGGCGAACCACGGCGATGTCGGTATCCGGCAGCTTGACCTTCGGGTTCAGCGCAACGATCGCCGGATCGTTCCACTTCTTGATCTTGCCCAGATAGATGTCGCCGAGCACTTCGCCCGACAGCGTCAGTTCAGCCGGCTTCACGCCCGGCACGTTGACGACCGGCACCACGCCGCCGACCACCGTCGGGAACTGGAACAGGCCTTCCTTGGCGAGTTCGTCGTCCTTCAACGGAGCGTCCGAACCGGCGAAGTCGACGGTCTTCGCGACGATTTGCTTCACGCCGCCCGACGAACCGATGCCTTGATAGTTAACCTTGCCGCCGCCGGACTTCTGATACGAGTCGGCCCACTTCGTGTAAATCGGTGCTGCGAAGGTGCTGCCCGCGCCGGTGATGTCTGCGGCTTGCGCTGCGATCGCGAAAAGCGCGCCAGCGACGCCAGCGAACACGGTTTGCATCAATTTCATGAGACCTCCAAAGGTGTGAGCGGTGTGAGCGTGTAAGACGAACACCGCGAAGCTTAGGGTCTCTTTGTGACAGTAACGTGACTGACCGTGAAACGGATGTGACAGTGGGATTACAGGCCTGAAAGGCGCTTGAACGGAGAAATTGCCGGTTTCGCGACGATCGGGGCGTCGCTCTACAGATTAGGCGAAAAAGATGGGGCGCGAACGTTTGCGGGTGCGTGTTCGGGGGAAGAGGAGTGAGGCTGGGTGGTGCGGGGTTTGGTGCCGGGTTACCGGTGGCGGGTTGCCGGTGGCGGGTTGCCGGTGGCGGGTTGCCGGTGGCGGGTTGCCGGTGGCGGGTTGCCGGTGGCGGGTT
>NZ_JARESV010000032.1:0-99255 GCF_046026985.1 Paraburkholderia sp. RL18-101-BIB-B | reverse complement strand
ATAAGCGACTTGCGAGGGCAAGTTGCCGGGTGCTTGCACCCGGCTTTTCTATTCGATGGCGGCGGGCAACACTCGCGCGCCGCCGCTCCGCTTATTTCCCACCCAGGCGCTGCTTCAATTCCGTCGACTCGATCCGCGCGATCTCGACCACCTTGCCGTCGCGTACCTGCGTGACGATCACCGGCAGCAGGATCTGCTGCGACGTGCCGTACTGGCTCTTGCCGCCAAACGCGCTCGGACCGAAGCTCGAATCGAAGACGATGGTCGGCAGCACCTTGGCGACGGCGGTTGCATCCACACGGCCCGCTTTTTCGAGCCCCGCTTTCAGCGCCATCACGCCGTCCCAGGCGGACAGGTCCGTGAGGTTCAACGGTTCGTGGAAAATCGGCTGGAAGCGCGCGTCGAGGTCGCGCTGAATCGGTGTCGCGCCGGATGACGAGAACACCGCGTCGAGCCCCATGTAGAGTCCCTCGAGCGTTTTTCCTCCGGTGTGAATCAACGCATCCGATACCGTCCCCGCGGAAGCGATCCGCACGCCGTTCCAGCCTTGATCCGATAACGCACGATACAGCACGCCTACATCGCCCGGCGGCGCGCCGAGCGTGTCGATCACATCGGGCTTCAGTTGCGCGGCGCGCGTGGCCACGGGCTGGAACTCCGTCGTGCCACGTTCATACGTGAACTGCCCGACGATCTTCGCACCGAGCTTTTCCCAATGCGCGGTCGCCGCCTTCGCGACTTCCTGATCCGCGCTATCGTTCGGGCTGATCAGGGCGACCGTGCGGATCGTCGGATGCTGCTTCATGACCAGTTGATAGAGCGGCTCCAGAAACTCCGTCGGCGTGTTCATGGTCGTGAACGTGAGCGGGTATTTGGGGCCTTTGATCGCATTGGACCAACTGATGGTGAACATCAGCACGTTCGATCGCTCCGAGATGCTTTGTGTGGCAACGACAGCCTGCGTCGACATGCCAAGTATGATGAACTTGATGCCGTCGCGATTGAGCATGGTCTGCGCGACCTTCACGCCGTCCGCGGCGGTGTATTTGTTGTCGTAGGACGTCAAGGCCAGCTTGTACGTCTTGTCGCCGACATGAACGCCGCCATGACTGTTCACGTACTGCACCGCCTGCTTGCCGACCCACTCGGAGCCCAATCCCCAACTGGCTCCCGCGCCCGACATCGGCACGGTCATGCCGAGCGCGATGGTGTCTTCCGCCTGCGCGGCGTTCACCAGCCCAAAGCCAAGTCCCGCCGATAGCGCGCATGCCGCGAGCAGGCGCGGTAAGCGCGGCAGGTGACGCGGCAAAAACGGAAAGTGTTGCGTTCGCAACGATGTCATGTTCAACGCCAGTTCATCAGCCATGTCTTCCTCCAATGTGTCGGCCACGCTTCGTGCTTTTTCGGCGCGAATCGACCGCTTTGTTGTCATGCACCGGCGACCACGGCGCTCAAGCTGATTGCACTCGCCGTTTGCCTACTCTGTCGATACTTCGACATCTAATATTATTCGAAGTTAAGTTGCAAACGGCACAATGTCAATACGGCGGCGCACCTATAATTCCGCGCACTTCGTCCCGACTGGAGGCGACCGGACTGTACGGGCCGGCTGCGTTGACTTGGGGAGCAAACGGGCGGTGTATGCTATGCGCTTTGCTCACTTCAATCGACCAAGATGGCAACCACGAAAAACGATCGAGAAAAGCCGCCGCTACCGATGCCGATCAACTGGCGCGACGCCGTCCCGAACGATCGCCTCGCCCACGTCATCAAGGACGCGCAACGCGCCATGGCGCGCGGACTGCAGATCCGGCTGATGGAGCATTCGGTCTCGTTGGGACATTGGCCGTTCCTGCGCATCCTGTGGGAGCGCGACGGCCTCACGCAACGTGAATTGAGCGAACTGGCGGGCTTGCGGGAACCGACCGCCTATAGCGCGTTGCAGGCCATGGAAAAGCTCGGCTACATCACGCGCCGCAAGCTGCCCGACAATATGCGCAACATCTGCGTCTACCTGACACCGAAGGGCAAGGCGCTGCAAAAGACGCTGATTCCTCTCGCCGAGGATCTGCACGAAGTGGCGGTACGGAATATTCCACCGAGAACGCTTGCCCAGTTTCGCAAGACGTTGCACACCATCATCAAGAACCTCGAGGACGACGAGATCGAAAAGGAACGCCGCATGCCGCCGTCCCGCAAGCTCGGGTGATGGAACTCAGCGCACGCAACCGACGCTGAGCCGCGCCTGGGTGTCTGCGTTGGCCGCATACAAGGTATGGTCGCGCACGTCGGTCAATCCGAATGCGCGTGCCAACGCCTCGCGCGCCGAGGCCGTCTCGCCGGGTATTCGGCCCTGCACGATGACGACGGCGTCCGGCGCGCAATAGCGCTGCGCCTGGTACAAGGCGAGGTTTGCGTCGTCGCGCAATTGCGAACTGTCGCAGGTCGCCGCATCGCGCACTAAAATCGACACGAGGCCGCTGGCGCTGCGAGCGAGAATCCAGCCGGCGTGGTATCCGCATGAACCCGCCGGCTCGGCGAACACGCGAATCAATCCACTCAGGTGCTGGAAGCGCGGATCGGCCGCGAGCATGTCGGTTGCCTGCGCCGGTAGCCCGTCGCCATCCGTCCAAACCGCAAGCGTCGAATCCGCACGGTGCGTCGCGCGCATCGTCATGCCTGTTTCGCCGATCAGGAACAGCCCTTCGCGGCCCTGCGCGTGCGCGCGGACCGTCAGATAGTCTTGCATGTCCATCGCGTCTCCCGTCTCCTTGAACTGACTCTGGCCGAATGGCTGTGGCGGCACTTCGCGCGGCACGATCACAGATCGAGTACGAGCAACTCGCTTTTCGCACGCGATACGCACGCCGTCAGAAACTCCTGCTGTTCGTCGGCGCCGAGAATGCAGTCGCGATGATCAACCTCGCCTTCCAGATATCGCATCTTGCATGTGCCGCACAGCCCGGCTTCGCACGAGGTCTGAATCGGCAGATGTGCTTCCCGTAACACGTCGGCGATGCTCAGGTTCGGCGCTACCGTCAACCGTTGACCTGTGCTCGCGATCTGGATTTCAAAGCTGCCGCTGGGGTCATGCGCCGCGTCCGATACCGCCGATTCGAGCACCGGCGGCGCGCTGAAATGCTCGCAATGCACGCGTTCACGCGGCCAGTGCGCGGTCGCCTCGGCGCAAGCCCGCATGAAACCCGCTGGACCGCAGTAGTACACGTGCGTGCCGCGCGTCGCTTCTTCGTCGAGCAGACGCCGCAAGTCGAGTCCTTTCGATGGATCACCGCCGTCGAAGTGCCAATGCAACTGATCCGCGTCGAGCATGGCTTCGAACTCGTCGTAAAACGGCGCGGCACTCCGCTCGCGGGCACAGTAATGCAGCGCGAAGTCAGCGCCATCGAGCGCGAGCCGATGCGCCATCGACTTCAACGGCGTCACGCCGATGCCGCCAGCCAGCAGCAGAACGCGGGTAGCCCGTCCGTCGAGCATGAAATGATTACGCGGCCGGCTGATGCGCACGCGCTCTCCGGCGCGCAAGCGCTCATGCATCGCTTTGGAGCCGCCCCGCCCGCGCTCGTCGCGAAGCACCGCGATGACGTAGCGCCCCCGCTCATCCGGCGGGTTGCACAGAGAGTATTGCCGCACGAGGCCGTCGCCGAGATGCACGTCGATATGCGCGCCCGCGTCGAACTGCGGCAGATCGCCATCGTCCGGATCGACGAATTCGTACGACAGGACGTTGCGCCCTTCGTAGCGAATCTGCCGGACAAAGACGGTCAGCGTCGTCGATTCCAGGGTTTGTTCGAAACCGCCTTCTGCCATGATGTCTCCGCTTTGCGGCACCGAGTGCCGCATGCTGCGCTGGTTTTCGCGTTAGGTGGTGCAATGGCGCTTACGACTCTGCCCGTGCTGCCTGATTGGCGGGCGCGCCAGCGGTTCGCCCGTTGACCTCCAGTTCGAGCGCCGCCATCTTGTCGCGCACGAACGCGGTCCGCGTTTCGCCTTGCAGCTTCTCACTTTCGATCAGGATCGCCACCACGCCCTTGGACAGCTTGCGCCGCCGCGCAATTTCCTCTTCGACGGTCGCCGCTTCCGGCATGTCGAACACATTGCCCGAGCAAAAGCTGTTGGGCGCCCCGCCGACCGTGCGCAGCCACTCGGCAAACTGCTGCGGCCCGGCGGCCGGATTGCTGCCACGCACGGCGTCGCGCAGCATCTTGCGGAACAGATAGAGGCCAGCGTCGAGCTTGGTGGGATGTTCGAGCGTGTGCACGGCAATGGGACGCTGGCTGATGATGGCCTCGTAATCGCCAGGCGCGTATTGCGCTTGCTTGTAATGCTCGCGTTCACGGTGGTTAGTCGGGATGGGCGGCATTTCGTCTATCGAATATTTGCCGAAACGCTCCGGACGGCGCATTGCCACCTGTCCTTCGAGAAAGTCGATCGACTCGTAGCCGACCCATTCTTTTTTCCCGACGCCGCGCGTGTCGATGCCGGGGCCCATCACGCGCCAGCCGATCATCTTGCTGTTCTCGTCGTCCACGGGCACGGTCCAGCGCACGATATGAAAGCGGCTGAAGAGTTTGCGTGCCGAGCCGTCTTCCGACGTATACGCATGCAGGCTCAGGTTCGGCAACACCTGATGCTGCACGCGCACGAACATCCGTTCCTTGTCGACGCGCCGCGCGCCCGCACAGGCCAGACTGCGGCCCTGTTGCACTGGGATGAATTGCATGTCAGGCGCGACTTCCATCGACGCGGCGCCGACCTCGTCGAACGTGGTGCCCTGGAAGCGGCCGTCCACCACGTTTTTGCCGGCGTGCAAGGCGGCCGTGTGGAAATTGTCGGCCGCATTGTCCTGCACCTGCAACCAGTTGCAATGCTGGAAGTTGCTGAACGGCACCAACTCGTCGCCAGGCAGCACGGTGAAGTCGCCTTCCCATTCGGGAAACGGCGGCTCTTCGTCCGGCGGTCCCATGTAGGCGAAGACGAGCCCATTGCGCTCGACAGCCTTGTAAGCGCCCTGCCGGATCGAGCAGGCGTACTTCTCGGCCTCCGCTTCCTCGCCTTTGGGAAACGGCACGTGCAAACAGGTTCCGTCCACGTCGAACACCATGCCGTGATAACAGCAGCGGATGCCGTGTTCCTGGATCGCGCCATATTCGAGCGATGCGCCGCGGTGCACGCAGTGCGCATGCAGAACGCCGACCCGCCCGCTGCCGTCGCGGAAAGCCACCAGTTCCTCGCCGAGAATTTTCAGGAAGCGCGGCGTATCGGTCAGTTCCATCGCCATGCAGACGGGATGCCAGAAGCGCCGCATGTATTCGCCCGTGGGCGTGCCTGGGCCGGTTTCGGTCAGTTCGGGATCGTGATCGGGCACCTTGTTGGTGTAGTAGCCACCATAGGGCACGAGTTTCTTCACCACAGCACCGCCGCTGCTGCCGCCATCGTCCATCTTTTCCGACTTGATCGCCATGGGAACCCCTCCGATTATTGACGCCGCGCCAGACGGCAATCTGCCTGGCTACTGAACTCCGAACTCTGTATACAGAGATTAGAAGCGTTGTAATCAGATGCCTATACGGGTTAACGCGCTGTCCAGCGCTTCGCGCTTCGACAGACACCGGCGCACCATGCGTTGACCACGTCAGGCCGGCACTGTAGTCTGTATCCAAAGTACAGAGAGCGCCATGCCCATCAAATTCGACAAAATTCAGGTTCGCCCCGACTTCGTGGACGAGGTCTATCGCGTGCTGCTCGATGCCATCAGCGACGGGTCGCTTGCACCCGGCGTGCGTCTCACCCAGGAGGAGATCGCCGAGCAGTTCGCGGTGTCGCGCTCGCCGGTATTGCAGGCGTTGCGTTTGCTGAAAAAGGACGGCCTCGTGCAGGATGCGCCGGGCCGCGGTGTAGTCGTCGCGCCGCTCGACGTCGAGTGGATCGGTCACCTCTATGAAATACGTGGCGCGCTTGACTCGCTGGCCGCGAAACTCGCCGCGCTACGCCGCAGTACGATCGATCCCGCGCTGATCGCCCAAGGGCGGCGCGCGTCTAAAGGCAAGGACGTCAAGGCCATGATCGATGCCGACGCCGCTTTTCACAATGCCATCTATCAGGCGTCCGGCAATCCGCTGATTGGCGAAAGCGCCCTTCTGCATTGGGTCCACTTGCGGCGTGTGATGGGTGCGGTGCTGCAATCGTCGAACCTGCGCGACGCGATCTGGGACGAGCACGCCGCGATCGCGCAGGCCATCGCGGCCGGCGACGCGGCGCGAGCGGTCGAGTTGACCGAGCATCATACGAGCCGCGCGCGCGCCAATCTCATCGAGCGACTGGAACACGTGCTCGCCGCGGGCCAGGCCTCCGCCTGATTCAGCGCGGCGGAGTCCGGTGGCGCCGCGACGCAGGAATGAATCAACGAACGCATCGCGATAGACGTTTCCTGCTGACCGTTATGCTCCGTCCGGACCCGACGCTTCCGACAATACAGGTGTCCTATCGTCCCCGGTGCGCAATGACACCATCACGCGCCCGCATACTGTCCTCTCACGCCCTTCATTGCGCTACAAATCGCGCTGACATGGCGGTGATCCGTGCCACAGCATCCGCCCACCACGTTCATGCGCGGCAACAACGCGTTCAGCGCCCGATACTGTGCGCCGAGCTCCTCCGGGTTGCCGTCGTCGAGGTCGGCGGATTCGTCGAGTTCGGCGTGACTGCGCCGTGACGCGTTCGCCCGGATGCCGTGAATGCGCTCGAGCCACCCGCCTCCATCGCCCAGCACGGTTTCGAAGTGCGATGGGTGCGCGCAATTGATCATGTAATACGCGGCATAGGCGCCGGTTTCCGCGTCGGCGCGCTCGATAACATCGCGCAGCGCATCGCCCGACGGCAAGCGTCCGTCCATTTCGAGCGTGAACGAAATCGCCACGGGCATGCGGGCTTGCCTAGCGGCATCGATCACGCCGATGCCTTCTTCCGGATAGGTGATCGTGAAGGCCGCGACCATGTCCGCCTCGGTCGCCGCCAGCGTGTCGATCTGTGGCTGGTGATAGGCTCGCGCCTCGTCGCGGGTCATGCGTGTATCGATCCGGTAAGCATCGCCGCGCGGGCCTAGACAACCGCTGATGACAATCGGCGTATCCGGCGTTTCGAACTCGGCGCGCACGTGCACGAGCAGTTCGATCGCCTTCCGGTTCGCCTGCGCGAGCGCGGCCTCGGAATAGCCCAGCTTGCGGCCCCAGTCCGCATTCGCGCGCCAGGTCGGCGCTTCGAGCACGAGACCGATACCCTCCCTGCTCGCAAGACTCGCATAGCGCCGGAAATAAGCGTCGAGGCGCGCGGTGCCCGCGGCGTCCTTCAGCAGATCGAACGCGGCGAAGCAAGGCAACTCCATGCCATCGTGAAAGATCAGCGTCGTCTCGATGCCGCCGTCGGTCATGAAAAGCGCGTCATCGAGTTGCGGAAGATGAGTGCGGTACTGGCTCATGGTCATGCTCCGTCAATGAAGTCCACGTCAGGGAAGTCGTCGGCAAGGCATCGGCGGGGCATCCGCCGAGTGAAAGAAGGAGATAAAACATGAGCGTCCGGGCCCCCGCTCCTGCGGGGAGTGCTGGCGCCAGCGCCTTCCTTACACTTTAATAACATTGCGACGGAGCCACGATACGGCGAGCGTGCGCCCGACGCCAAAGCCATTTCGGCAACTTACCGGACAAAACGGCCATGAACGACCGCTCACCCGTGCGCATCTGCATCCTGGCGCTGCCCGAGACGTCGGCATCCGTCGTGTACGGCATGTACGACATGTTCATGTCGGCGGGGCGCGACTGGGGTCTCATCGTCGAGGGCACGCCGGGGCGCGCGCCCATCGCGCCCTGCGTCGTGTCGCGCCACGGAGCCTCGTTCGTCGCCGCCAATAACGTGCGCATCACGGCGGACGCGCCGCTCGATGCCTGCGCGGATGCCGACGTCATCTGCGTGCCCGAGCTGCTGGTCCCGCCCGGCGAGCCGCTCGCGGGCCGCTTCGACCACGAAATCGCCTGCCTCAAAGGCTGTTACGCGCAGGGCAAGATTCTCGCAACGGCCTGCTCGGGCGCGATCCTGCTCGCAGAAGCCGGCCTGCTCGACGGCCTCGACGCGACGACGCACTGGGCGTACTGCGATTTCATGGCACGGCGCTATCCGTCGATCAAGGTACGCGCGCATCGGGCGCTAGTCGCATCGGGCGATGGCGAGCGGCTCATCATGGCCGGCGGCGGCACGTCGTGGCTGGATCTGGCGTTGTATCTGATCGCGCGGCTGGCGGGCATCGAAACCGCAATGCAGACGGCGCGCATCAATCTCGTCGACTGGCACGATGTCGGCCAGCAGCCGTTCGCGCGGCTCGCGCGCACGCGGCAGGCGGAAGATGCCGTCATCGCGCGCTGTCAGTCGTGGATCTCCGATCACTACGCCCAGCCCTCGCCCGTCAGCAAGATGATGGAAATGAGCGGCTTGCCCGAGCGCTCGTTCAATCGCCGCTTTCAGCAGGCGACCGGCATGTCGCCGCTCGCTTACGTGCATACGCTGCGGCTGGAAGAAGCCAAGCAGATGCTCGAAACCGACACCCAGCCGATTGAAGCCATTGCCAATGAAGTCGGCTACGAAGACGCGGGATTCTTCAGCCGCCTGTTCAGACGCAAGGTGAGCCTCACACCGGCGCAATACCGCCGACGTTTCGGCGCCATGCGTGAAGCAATCACCTACGTCAAGGAGAATCGATGACGATCGCGACGTGCCGGACGTGGACTTGCGATTCACCGTTTATGCTTCTCATCGGCGTTGACCTGACGCACCTCGCGGCCGGCTCGCGTCCTGCCGACGTGCTTACGCCAGTCCGCCCTGGCAGACATATTTCAGCGTGGTGTAGTCGTCGAGACCGTAGCGTGAGCCCTCGCGCCCGTAGCCCGATTCCTTGACCCCGCCGAATGGCGCCGCTTCGCTCGAAATGGCGCCCTCATTCACGCCGACAATGCCCGCCTCCAGCAGTCGCGAAACGCGATCGATACGCCGTACGTCCTGGCTATAAAAATACGCGGCGAGGCCGAATGGCGTCTCGTTGGCAGCCTTGAGCGCGTCGGCTTCGGTGTCGAAGCGGAACAACGGCACGACCGGCCCGAACGTTTCCTCGCGAAACAGCAGCATGTCCGCGGTCGCATCGGCCAGCACGGTCGGCGCGAAATAGTTGTGCCCCACGTCGGTCAGGCGCTTGCCGCCGGTCAACGCGTGCGCGCCCTGAGCAAGCGCATCCTCGACATGGCGCACGATCTTGTCGATCGCGCGGGCGTTGATCATCGGGCCGATCTGCGCGGCCTCGTCCGTGGCTGGCGCGACCTTGAGGGCGGCCACGCGCGTGCTCAACACGTCGGCGAAACGATCATAAATGGCCGACTGCACGTAGACCCGATTCGGACACACGCAGGTCTGTCCGCCGTTACGGAATTTCGATGCCATCAGGCCCGCCACCGCGGCCTCGATATCCGCATCGTCGAACACGATGAAGGGCGCATTGCCGCCCAGTTCCATGGAAAGCTTCTTGAGCGTGCCCGCCGATTCGCGAGCGAGGTATTTGCCCACCGCCGTCGAGCCGGTGAACGATATCTTGCGCACCCGTTCGTCGGCGAGCCAGTCGCCCACCGCCGGGGCTGCATGCTCGCGCGATGCGGTGACTATGTTGATCACGCCGGCCGGCACGCCCGCCTCCTGCGCCAGCTTCAGCAGCGCCAGCGCGGTGAGCGGCGTATCCTCCGCCGGCTTCGCGACGACGGTGCAGCCCGCCGCCAGCGCCGGCGCAATCTTGCGGGCGATCATTGCGAGCGGAAAATTCCACGGCGTGATGGCGGCGACCACCCCTACCGGCTCCTTCAGCGCAGTCATCCGTTTGCCGCGCTGCTGCTGCGGAATGATGTCGCCGTAAATGCGCGACGCTTCCTCGGCGAACCACGCGACGTAAGACGCGCCATACGCCACCTCGCCGCGCCCTTCGGCCAGCGGCTTGCCCTGCTCGAGCGAAATCAGCCGCGCCAGGTCCTCACCGTTCGCAACGATCGCGTCGTACCACTTGCGCAGGATCGCGCCGCGCTCCTTGGGCAGCTTTTCGCGCCAGCCGGGAAATGCGCGGCTCGCGGCATCGGTGGCCGCGCGGGCATCCGCGGGTTGGCTGTCGGGCACATTGGCGATCACCTCGCCCGTTGCCGGGTTGTGAACCGCGAATGTTTCGCCGGACAGCGCGCTTTGCCATTCGCCGTCGATGAAATTGAGCGGGCTGAGCAGCGCCGGACGATCGAGGCTTGACTGTAGATCCTTCATGGCGGATTCCTGGAGTGGATGAGGGAGATGCATTGCTGCGACCGGCAACTGAAGTGCGCCAGATGTTTCGCTGCGCGGCGGCAGGCATGATCAGTGACGCACGGCATCGACGAAACGGTTCGTGTAGGTGGACGGTATGTCGATCCGCCCTTTCGCATCGGCTAGTTCCTTGTCAAACTTCGACAGGATATTGAACACCGCTACCGGGCCGGCTGGATCGAAACGGCCGTCGGCGGAGAAGATCGGTTGCGAGTTTTTGTAGGCCGCGACGAAGGTCTGGCGATTGCCGAGCTGATAGGCGGTGGGCAGCGCGTCAGTCACTTCATCGGGTGTCGCCGTTTGCAGGAATTTCTCGGCGCGCACGATCGCGTTGACGACAGCCTGCACGGTATGCGGATTCTTTGCGATGAAATCCGCCGTGGTCAGGATCGCGGCTTCCGGATATTGCGCGCTGCCGAGCGCGGCCTGCACGCCACTGGCGGTGCGCATGTCGGCGACGACGTTGAGGTCGTGGCTGTCGGTCAGCATCGTAATGACCGGATCGACGCTGATCAGTCCATCGATCTGGCCTTGCCGAACCGCGGCCGCGGCGCCGGCCTCGGCACCCACGCCGATTACCGAAAAACTCTTCAGATCGACGCCGGCCTTCGACGCCAGATAATCGAGCACCAGATTATTGCTGGAGCCGGGCGAGGTCACGCCGAGCTTCATGCCGCTCAGGTCCTTCATCGACTTGAACTTCGCCGCGCTTTTGCTCGAGATGCCGAACACGTAGCCCGGATAGCGCGCCATCAGTGCAACCGCGACGACCTTCTGGTTTTTCGCGGCCATGGTCAAGGTGTTCGAATACGCGCTGGAGCCGAAATCGGCCGTGCCGCCGAGCATCGACTGCAGCACTTTCGGGCCGCCCGGAAACATGCTGCGCTCTACGTCGAGCCCCTCGTCCTTGAAGTAGCCTTTGCTGATCGCGATGTCGACCGGCAGATAACCCATCACCGCGCCCACCGTGGCGATGTCGATATGCGTCTTCTCCAGGGGCGGCGCGGCTTCGCCGGCGGCCGATGCCAATAGCGCGGTCAGCAGCAGCGTCATCCGTGCGGCCGACACTGCGGCCGCCGGAATGGCAAAGCGGCCCCGGCTCATGATGCGCTCTCCTGCCCGGCCAGATCGAGCTTATAGGTCGCGGCCGCCGTCTCGCTGAAGAGTGCGCGTTTTTCGTCCTCGGACGCGCTGCTGGCGATTCGCTTGAACGCATTCCACAGCACGTGGTAGCTGAACATCCCTTTGTCGACGGGGAAATTGCTCTCGAACATACAGCGTGTCACGCCGAACAGTTCGATACAGGTTTCCACGTAGGGCCGCAACGTATCGGCGAGCAGCGCGGAGGTGGGCGGCAGGTCATCCTGATCCAGGTGAAAGCCCAGCACCGGCATGCCGCCGCCACCAAGCTTCACGCGGGTATTCGGCAGCGCGGCGAGCCGCCGCATCGACTCACGCCACTCGCTCAGCATGGCATTGCGCGCCTCCGGGCTCGACGCGTGGCGCCCCACGCCCACCGGTCCGCCGAAATGATCGATGACCACGATCACATCGGGAATCGCGCGCGCCAGCGCGTAGCATTCGTCCAGTTGCGTGTGATAGATCCACATGTCCAGCGCGAGCCCGTAGTCGCCCAGCCGCGCGGCGCCCTGCTGAAACTTCGGATCGAGCATCATGTGGGCGGTCGTCCGCGCGGTGGTCGAGGTCACTGCGGGATCGTCGTGCCAGACCAGCGAATTGCGGATCCCCCGCAGCCGTCCGCCGGAAACCGCAAGCATCGCTTCGAGCACCGGCGCCACGTTATCGCCGAGCGCGAGGCTGGCCGCGCCCACGATTCCCGCACACAGTTGCGTGCTGCCGTAGGTGCCCGACGCTCCCATCGCCGCCACGCCGTTCGCGAACTCGACTTCGCCGAGCGTGGCGAAGGCCGGGTCGCCCTGCGCACGCAGCATCGAGCGGCTCTGGATAAAAACCGTCGCGGCGATCCGGTGGCCACTCGTCACATCGTCGAGCAGATCGTGCGCCAGGTAGCGCGCGCCTGGCCGGTCCCACAAATGATGATGCGGGTCCACGATCAACCGCTCCGGCTCGATGATCGTTTCGTTGCGCAGCGCGAGCCACGCAGGACGAACCGGCGCGTGCGGATCCGTGGGTAAGCGGGAAGAAGGTTTGCTGGCATTCATGACGGGGACCCCGCTCATTGCAATGGCTTCTTGAAGCGGTTTATCAGCGCGCGGGTTCCATCGGCCAGAATCGCCGCGTCGGCGCCGACCGCGACGAACATCGTGTCCAGATCGATGAACCGCTGCGTATCGTCGGCGTTGAAAGAGACGATGCCCGCCGGCTTGCCGGCCGCGGCGATTCTGCGCAACGCGTCTTCGACCGCGGCGCGTACTTCGGGGTGGGCGGGATTGCCGGGATGCCCCATCGACGCCGCCAGATCGGATGGTCCGACGAAAATGCCATCGACACCCTCCACTGCGGCAATCGCTTCGATCTGCCTGAGCGCGCCGGCTGTTTCGACCTGCACCAGCAGGCACATCTCGTCTTTGGCCTTCGCGATGTAGTCGCTGCGCGCGCCGAATCGGGAAGCGCGCGCCATGCGTGCGCCGACGCCGCGAATGCCATGCGGCGGATAGCGCGTCATTGAAACCAGTTCGCGCGCCTGCTCCGCCGTGTCGACCATCGGCACGAGCAACGAGCGTGCGCCCGCATCGAGCAACTGCTTGATGATCCACGCCTCGCCAACCGGCGGACGCACCACCGGCTCGACCGGAAACGCCGCGAGCGTCTGCAACTGCGCGAGGATCGTGCGTAGATCGTTCGGCGCGTGCTCGCCGTCGATCAGGAACCAGTCGAAGCCGGCGGTCGCGCAGATTTCAGCGGCCACGCTGTCGGCCATGCTGAGCCATAAGCCGATCTGCCGCTGGCGTGCCGCGATGGCGGTCTTGAATGCGTTCGGATGCTGCATGTCGAATGGTCTCCAATGAGTTACGGTTTCTTGACGGTGGCGGCTTCCACAAAACTATTCGTATAGGTCGACGGCAAATCGATCCGGCTACGCGCCCCCGCGATCAGCGGGTCCGATCCGGCCAGCACGTCGAGTACCGCCGCGGCGCCCTTCGGGTCGTAGCGGCCGTCCGTGGAATAGACGGAACGGGTATGCTCGATGGCCTTCAGATACATGGCGCGGTCGCCCACCTGATACGACTTGGGCAACGCATCGGCAATCTGCGCGGGGGTCGCGGTCTGCAGGAATTTCTCCGCACGCAGCATGGCGTTGACCACCGCCTGAACGGTATGCGGATTCTTCTTGATGAAATCGGTGGTGGATATCACCGAGCCTTCCGGATAGGTGCTGCTGCCGATCGAGGCCATCACGCCCTCGCCGGTGCGCAGATCGGCGACCACCTTCAGTTCATTGCTCTCGGTCAACATCGTGATGGTCGGATCGATACCCACGAGCGCGTCGAGCTGTCCTTGCTTCACCGCGGCCGCCGCGCTGGCTTGCGCGCCGACGCCGATCACCGCATACGATTTGCGGTCGACGCCGTTACGAGCCGCAATGGCATCGAGAATCATGTTCGTGCTCGAACCCGGCGAGGTCACGCCGATCTTCATGTTGGCGAGACTTTTCAGCGACGTATATTTCGCCTGCCCCTGCCTGGTGATGCCCAGCACGAACGCGGGATATTTGATCATCAGCACGAACGCCTGCAGGTGCTGGCCGTGCGCGGCCATGGTGAGCGTGTTCGAATAGGCGCTCACCACCATGTCAGCACTGCCGCCGAGAAGCGCCTGCAAAGTTTGCGGACCGCCCGCATACATGCTGCGTTCGACGTCGAGTCCTTCGTCCTTGAAATAGCCCTTGGCGAGCGCGATTTCGAAAGGATAGTAGGAAATCACGGAACTGGTGGTCGCGATGTCCAGATGGGTTTTCTCCAGACCGCCCTGGGCGTGGCTGAGCGTGGCAATGCCGAGCGTCAATAGCGCGCAGCACAGCGTACGGAAAGTGTTTTTCATGTCGGTGTCTCCTTGTATTTGATATCGGCCTGTCTACCGCTTTGCATATGTCAGGGCGGTGCGCTTGTGCGTGCCTCGAACGCGGCGATCCGGTCGGCGAACTGCAAGGTGTAGTCCACGCCATCGATCCCCAGCAGCAGGCATTTGCGATTGAACGGATCGACTTCGAGCCGGTAGTCGGCATCCCGCGTGCCGACGATCTGACGCTCCAGATCGATCGACAGCGTCGTACCCGGCGCGTCTTCCAGCATCGCGAGCAGGCCGGCGACCACCTCCGGCGGCAGCACCACGCACAGAACACCGTTTCTGACGCAGTTGTTGAAGAAGATATCGCCAAAGCTCGCGGCAATCACCGCGCGAATACCGTAGTCCGCAATCGCCCAGACCGCCATTTCGCGCGACGACCCGCAACCGAAGTTCGGTCCGGCAACCATGATTTGCGCGTCGCGATAAGCGGCCTGGTTCAGCGCAAAATCGGCCCGCTCGTTGTCGTGGTCGTCAAAACGCAAGTCGTGGAAAAGATACTGGCCGAAGCCCTCCGCGCGTTGCTTGCGTAAAAAGCGCGCGGGAATGATCTGATCCGTGTTCACGTTCGAACTGGCAATAGGCAGCGCGACGGCTTCGACGCGCAAGAACGGTTGCATGCACGGCTCCCTAAAGAAATTGACGCACGTCGGTCAGATGCCCGGCGATCGCAGCCGCCGCGGCCATGGCCGGGCTCATCAGATGCGTACGCGATTCCGGCCCCTGGCGGCCGACGAAATTGCGGTTCGAGGTGGAGGCGCAACGTGCCCCTGGCGGCACGGTGTCGCCATTGGTCGCGAGGCACATCGAGCAGCCCGGCTCGCGCCACTGGAATCCGGCCGCCACGAAGATGCGATCGAGGCCTTCGGCTTGCGCTGCGAGCTTTACCTGCGCCGAGCCCGGCACGACCAGCGCCGTGACGTGGGCGGCGATGGTTTTGCCCTTCACGATCGCCGCCGCCGAGCGCAGGTCCTCGATGCGCCCATTGGTGCACGAACCGATGAACGCATAGTCGATCTTCACGCCGTCGAGCGGCTCGCCGGCGCGGAGGCCCATGTAGTCGAGCGTGCGCTCGATCACCGCGCGACGTTCCGGCTCGCCGGCGCTTGCCGGGTCCGGCACCGCGCCGCTGATCGGTAACGCATCCTCGACGCTGTTGCCCCAGGTGACCATGGGCGCGATGCGGGTGGCGTCGAGCGAAACCTCGGTATCGAAGGCGGCGTCCGGGTCGCTGAAAAGCATGCGCCATTGCGCCAGCCGAGTGTTCCAGTCTTCCCCCGCTGGTGCGAACGGCCGGCCTTTTATGTAGGCGAAGGTGGTCTCGTCGGGTGCGATGATGCCCGCCCTCGCGCCTGCTTCGATCGAGAGATTGCACAACGTCAACCGCCCTTCCATCGACATCGCCGCAATCGTGCTGCCGGTGTACTCGATCACATGTCCCGTCGCGCCCGAGGCGCCGATCTTCGCGATCAGCGCGAGCGCCACGTCTTTCGCGCTGACGCCGCGTCCGAGTTCGCCGTCGATCGTCACACGCAGGGTGCGCGGCATGCGTTGCCATACGCTTTGCGTCGCCAGCACGAGCGCGACGTCCGACGCGCCGACACCGAACGCCAGCGCGCCGAGCGCACCGTGCGTCGAGGTATGGCTGTCGCCGCACACAATGGTCATGCCCGGCAGACTCAAACCTTGCTCGGGCCCGACGACATGCGTAATGCCATGCCGCGGATCGTCCATGCCGAATAGCGTGATGCCTTCGCGCTGCGCGTTGCGGGTCAGCGAGGCGACCATATCACGCCGTTCGGGGCCGTCGACGTCGTCGAGCGTGCGCCCCGTGGTCGGCGCGTAATGATCGGGCGTCGCGAACGTACGGTCGGGACGGCGCACGGTGAGGTTCTTCGCGGCGAGCACCTGAAACGGGTTGCGCGAGCCTTCGTGAATCAGATTCCTGTCGATATAAAGGAGACTCTGGCCGGTATCGTCGCGCACGACTTCATGGCTGCTCCAGATCTTTTCGAACAAGGTCTTGCCTTGCATGATGGACACAATCCGTCTCCGTTAGTTGTCGGCGCGCGCTTTGGCCGATGCGCCCGAGGCCGGTTGCCAGATCAGCAGGCGCCGCTCGATACGCGTCACCAGTGTGTCGATCAGCAACGCGAAGACGGTCAGCACCACGATGCCGGCGATCACCGCATTGATGTTGAAGGACCCTTCGGCCTCCAGAATCAGATAGCCGATGCCGCGCGCCGAACCGAGGTATTCCCCCACCACCGCGCCGACGAACGCCATGCCGACCGCATTGTGCAGGCTCGAAAAAACCCAGCTGGCCGCCGACGGCAGATACAGATAGCGCAGCATCTGGCTGCGGCTCGCGCCCAACATCCGCACATTCGAATGCACCACCGGACTGACTTCGCGTACGCCCTGAAAGACGTTGAAGAACACGATAAAGAACACCAGCGTCGTACCCAGCGCGACCTTCGACCAGATGCCGAGGCCGAACCACAGCGCGAAAATCGGTGCGAAGATCACCCGTGGCATCGCGTTGGCGGCCTTGATGAACGGATCCAGCAGACGCGCCAGAAAATCATTCAACGACAGCAGTAAACCCACTACCACCGCCGCGCCGGTCCCGACCAGAAACGACAGCACGGTCTCCACCAGCGTCACCCATAGATGCGGCAGAATTTCGCCGCTCTGGAACCATCGCCAGACCTGTACGAACACCGGCCCCGGATCGCCGAAGAAGAACACCGGCATCACGCCGAGGCTCACCAGCAGTTGCCACAGGCCGAGCGTTGCAGCGAGCAGCAACAGACGCCACAGCAGCATCAGATCGCGCGGCGCACGCGTGTTTGTCGGGCGCTTCGTCATGCGCATGGCGCCTTCGATCGGTTCAGCGTTTGCTCTGTTCATAGCCTTTCAGCACCTCATCACGAAGAACGTCCCAGATCTGGGTATGCAGCGCCACGAAACGCTCGGAATTACGGATTTCGGACACCTCGCGCGGGCGCGGCAAATCGATCGGAAACTCTGCGATCGGCCGCGTGCCCGGTCCCGCCGACAAGACGACGACGCGGTCCGACAGCGCGATGGCTTCATCCAGATCATGGGTAATGAACAGCACCGACTTGCGGTCCGCCTGCCATAGCGCGAGCAGTTCGGATTCCATCAACTGGCGCGTCTGGATGTCGAGCGCGCTGAACGGTTCGTCCATCAGGATGAGCGGCGGATCGAGAATCAGCGCCTGGGCGAGTGCGACGCGTTTGCGCATGCCACCCGACATCTGATACGGAAACTTGTGGCCGTGCCCCGCGAGGCCGACGCGCGCCAGCCACAGTTCGGCGCGCTGTCCGGCTTCGGCGCGGCTGACGTTGGCGAACTGCAGGCCCGCGGAGATGTTGTCGATCGCGCGCCGCCACGGCATCAGCGCTTCGCCTTGAAACAGATAGGTCGCGTGACGGTTGATGTCCGTCACCTCGCGGCCGAAACTGAGCACCCTTCCCGACGATGGAAACAGCAGACCCGCCGCCATGTTGAGCAAGGTCGACTTGCCGCAGCCGGTCGGACCGACCACAGACACGAACTCGCCGGGCGCGACGCTCAAGCTCGCGTTGTCGACTGCCGTATAGCATTGCTTGCCGGACGCATGCGAAAACGTGCACGTGACGTTTTCGAACGCGAGCGCGGCACCGGCCTGCGCGGCCGCCGGTGTCGGCAACGCATCTGCGCGTCGCGTGCCGGATGCGCCTGATTGGACACCCGGCAGCGCGGATTGGATCAACGCGGAACGAATCATGGCCGTCAACCCGCGAGTGCCGCGACCACCGCATCGCCCATGGCGCGCGTGCCGACCTGGGTGCAACCCGTTTCCATGATGTCGCCGGTACGCGTGCCCGCCGCGACGACCCGGCGCACCGCCTCCTCGACGAGCACCGCTTCCGTCTCGCGTTTGAGCGTGTAACGCAGCAGCATTGCCGCGGAAAGAATCGTGGCGAGCGGGTTGGCGATGTCGCGCCCGGCAATGTCGGGCGCCGAGCCGTGGATGGGCTCGTACAGCCCCTTGCCGCCGGGCGCCAGCGAAGCCGACGGCATCATGCCGAGCGAGCCCGCGAGCATCGCCGCTTCGTCGGAGAGAATGTCGCCGAACATGTTGCCCGTGACAATCACGTCGAAGCGCGTCGGTGTGCGCAATAGCGCCATCGCGGCAGCGTCGATATAAAGATGCGTGAGTTCCACATCCGGATATTCGCGGCCCACTTCCGTCATGACGTCGCGCCATAGCTGCATGGTCTCGAGCACATTGGCTTTGTCGACCGAACATACCCGCCTGTTGCGCTGCTGCGCTGCTTTGAATGCGACGTGGGCAATCGCCCGCACTTCAGATTCGCGGTAACGCATGGTATTGATCGATTCGCGCTCGCCATTCGCGCTTTCCACCGGACCGCGCGGTTCGCCGAAGTAGATATCGCTCGACAGTTCGCGCACGATAAGCATGTCGAGTCCGTCGATCACTTCGGGCTTGAGCGTCGACACGGACGCGAGTTCCCGGATCGGCCGGACCGGCCGTAAATTCGCGTTCAGACCGAGTGTCCTGCGCAGTTGCAGCAACCCTGAGCGAACCTTATTCTTGCGCAGCCACTGTTCATACTCGGGGCCGCCTACCGAACCGAACAGGATGGCGTCGCAGCGTTGCGCCATCGCCAGCGTTTCGTCGGGCAGCGGCTTGCCGGTCGCCTCCACACCGCTCATGCCGATGGCCCCATACTCGAGTTCGAGTTCGAAGCGCCCGTTCGAGACCGCTTTCAGAACCTTGACGGCCTCGGGAACGATCTCCCGGCCCACTCCATCGCCCGGCAATACGGCAACCTTCATTGCGTGTCTCCATGATTAGTTGGGTACAGCGGCGCAATGCATCGAGCACGCCGCTGTTCTGGCCTCGATATTAGGAACAGCGGCACGGGCTCGCTATTTCTGTTTGACGAAGGGGGCTTGTCGATCGGCGACGCTCACAGCCGGCGTCAGCGATCCGGCGGGTGCCGCGAGGACCGGCGAAAGGACGCCAACGCCTTACGTCATCGGAGCGCGGCGTAAAATGACACAGGCTGTACGCGCGAGCCGCGCAGAGGATGCGCGGCGACCATGGCGCTCCTTCAACGCGATATTCCTGGGGAAAGCACTAACGCCGGCTGTGCTTTGATGTGTCGAAACAAACCGGACGCGATCACCTCGGCGGTCAACGTTCGGGCAGGGAACCTGTATGAGAATCGATCTTTACACGCTGCAACTGTTTGTCGCCGTCATGGAGACCAAGAGTCTCACGCAGGCCGCCGCGCGCGAGCACATAGCGGTGTCGGCCATCAGCAAGCGCATGTCGGACCTGGAAGCGATGCTCAATCAGCGTTTGTTCGAGCGTCGTCCCACCCGGCTCGAACCCACGCGGGCCGCCCATGTCCTGCTCCGTCACGCCAACACGATTCGCCGCAACATCCAGCAGCTTGAAGTGGAGATGACGGATCTGTCGGAAGAAGTACGCGGTACCGTCCGGATTGCCGCGAGCATCGCGGTGGTCACACAATATCTGCCGCAGCAATTGCGTACATTCTCCGGATTGCATCCCGGCGTCAGTGTCGAACTCACTGACAGTCTGAGTCCGCACGCGATCAAGCTCGTTGCCGACGGGCAGGCGGACATCGGCATATTCGGCGATCCGTTCGCGGCAAACGGCTTGAGCACGCTGCCTTATAACGAAGAGAGGCTAGTTGCGGTGCTGCCCGTGGGACATGAACTGCTAGCGCGGCCGAGCCTGAGCTTCGCCGAGATGCTGCCGTTCGAGTTTGTTTGCCTGCGCAGCGAAAGCTCGTTGAGCACACTGCTTTTCGCAGCGGCGGCCCGGCTTGATCGGCAGATCAGCCGGCGCGTCCAGGTAAGCGGCAACGAAGCGGTCTGCTGCATGGTGGAGATGGGCATGGGCATTTCGGTGTTGCCTGCGCCGTGGCTCGAGCGCCACCCGAGTTTCGCCGGTATCGAAACCCGGACGCTCGATGAGCCTTGGGCGCAACGTCACCTTCACCTATGTTTCAATGGCGACCGGCATACGTTGAATGTTCCGACGCAACTGCTGGTCGAACATCTTCGTAAGGCAGACTAACCAGCGCTTGCTGCAGCACATCTTGCTCGAAGCACGCGAATCATGTGCAGGCCAGTGCCAGATTGATGGACCGGCGTCGTGAAGCGGTGAGCAAGACGAGATCGCTTTGTCACGGCCACCGCTTTGCTGCCGTCGTTATCAGCTTTCCGCTTCGCTGATATTTCCGGTTGAGCCTGAGCCTGCGCGACGTTGAGGCGTTATTGCTCAAGCGTGGTGTCGTGGTCACGTACGACACGGTCCGCCGCTGGGCGAGCTTGTCGCCCAGACGGCCAGCAAACTCTCCAACTGCGCCCTTCGCCAAACCGGGCATGATCATCAAGGGAATAAATCTGCGGCACTGGCTGTTTTACCAAGACTCTCATAGTCTAACGAGCTAACTACATGCCATCCATTAGGATCCCGCGGTTTCTTCACAATCCGTCGCAAGCGAACGCGCAGCCAGGTTTCCAGTGGACGTCGACCCAATACCATGGCTCTGCCGTACAAAGTCGCGATCATCCCGTCCGGCGACGGTCAGCGCGTCTCCATAGCTCCTGGTTCATTCGGAGCGCGGGTGTACGCTGGCACGAACGGCGCAAGTGCGTCGAACCTCGTGCGCGCGCAGGGCGCCCAACAGGTTGGAAGGACAAGCGCACCCGTTCCATTGACAGGCAACGTGTCCAACTTCAATGCGGCCGCGTGGGCAACCGCCCAGATGCGGTTTCTCGATGGCGATATCGGTTCGCCATCCATGATTCGTTGGAATCCGGGCAAGTACGACTCGCCGGACGGACATCGCCCTCCCTTCATTGGACTAGCCCATGAACTGATTCACGCACTGCGCAGCCTGAAGGGCGCGACCGCCGTCTATGCTGAAGCCGACGAGCGCGCGGTGACCGGCCTTCACCCGTATCCGGCAGGCCCGATCACGGAGAACGCGATCCGCGCCGACCACGGCATCGCGCCACGAACCCGGTATTCAGGCCTCCAACCGGGCGCACTGACCACGTGAACACGGTTAAAGTCGAACTGCCTGTGCCAGGTTTTCATGGCTTGATTAGGAAGCGATCTCTTCCTATTATACAACCCATGGACAAATCAGTCACACCTTCTCCGGGACCTCGCAGCCCCGGACGCCCACGGGAGTTCGATCTCGATCACGCGCTGGACAAGGCCATCGGCACGTTCAGCGAGAACGGCTATTACGCCACCTCGCTCGGCAAGCTCACGGCTGCGATGGAGATCGCCGAGGGCAGCCTCTACAAGGCCTTCCGGGACAAGCGCGGCGTCTTCCTGGCCGCATTCGAGCGCTACGTCATGCTGCGCAGCGAGCGGCTGGCGCAGGAGCTGGCAAACACACGAACCGCACGCGACAAGGTCAGGGCCATGCTCGCCGTCTATGCCGAAGCCAGCCACGGCAAGACCGGCCGGCGCGGCTGCCTCGTCGTGGGCAGCGCTGTCGATCTCGCAAGCACCGATCCCGAAATGGCGAAGCGCGTCGCCGCCGTGCTCGCGAGCCAGGAAAGGCGTCTCGTCGAGTTCATTCGAGAGGGACAAGAAGATGGCTCCGTTTCCTCGCTGGTCGATGCTGCCGTCACCGCCCGCCTGCTGCTGTGCGTGGTGCAGGGAATGCGCGTCCTGGGCAAGACCGGCCGCTCCCGTGAGGAGATGGCAAGTCTCGTCGATAGCGCGTTGAAGCTGCTCGACTGAGCATTTGCCTAATTTGGAAGAGGTCTCTTTCTATATGAAACCGGCCACGCCAACCGACCTCCGCGAAACCAGTCCCACCAGGCGGTTGGACGCGACCGCTGATCACCCAGACTCGACCAGGAGTACACCATGTCGCATGACGTCGTTCAAACCTCCGCCGCGGACACGTTGCCGCCCTTCGACCCTGCGACGTTCTGGACGCAGTTCCACCACGATACCGTCGTTATCAAGGGCGTGCGGCTGCATTTCGTCGAAGGCGGCCGCGGCGCGCCGATCCTGCTGCTGCCCGGCTGGCCGCAGAGCTGGTACGCATGGCGTTATGTGATGCCGCTGCTTGCCAAGGCCGGCCGACGCGTGATCGCGCTCGACCCGCGCGGCATGGGAGACTCCGATCGGCCCGCCTCTGGCTACGAGATGCGTACCGTGGCCGCCGAGCTTCATGGTTTCGTCGAGGCGCTGAAACTGACCGCCGACGGGCCTGTCGACATCGTCGGTCACGATCTTGGCACCTGGATCGGCTATGCCTATGCGGCCGAATGGCCGGGCGACGTGAAGCGGCTCGCCGTGTTCGACGCGGCGCTGCCCGGCATCACCCCGCCGCCTCCGGCCGGCATTCCCTCGGCGGAGGCGAATGTCAAGACCTGGCACCTGGCCTTCAACCGGCTCGATGATCTGCCGGAGATCCTGCTGCAGGGACGCGAGCGGGAGTTACTGACTTGGCTGTTCAGGGCCAAATCCACTCGTCCCTGGACGATCACGCCGGCGGATCTCGGTGAATATGTGCGCGTCAACGCCGCCCCTGGCGCGACGCGGGCGGCGCTTTCCTACCAACGACACAATCTCGGGCCCGAAGGAATCGCGCACACTCGGGCCCGCGCCGAGCGCATGCTCGCCATGCCGGTACTCGCTGTCGGCGCGGAGAGCGGAGTCGGAGCAATGCTGCTGGACACGATGCGCTTAGTCGCGGTGGATGTGCGGGGTGCTGTGTTTGCTGGCTGTGGGCACTATATGCCCGAAGAAGCCCCTCGCGCAGTCGCCGAGCAAATCATCAGGTTCATGGGTAAATGAATGCGGCCGCAAGCCCACTCGCGACGGCGCTGTCAAGTTGACGAGCGTAGGCTACATGTCTGAATCAAGAGTAGTTATCCTTATCAGATAACTAGGTTGGCTGCGGTTGGGACAGGCCTGTCTTGCCATGTGGCGATGCGTTCTTTTAGTATGGCGCGATGACAATCCGCGTTCATCTGATGTCTGGGCAGCGCGAAGTGCTGCCGGATCGGGCCGAAGCATGCGAGAAACGCCTGCGTGGGACGCGCGTCGCGAAAGTCGCACATCTGGCGCTCGCGCCTGCGGGTTGGTTGGTGGCTATTCTCGGCGCGGTTTTTCACGCGAGCAGCCGCTTTGATAAAGACGTGCTTTACCTGAGCGAGTTCAGGAATATCAGCCTCCAGCGAGGCTGCGCTGTAGCAACTATCTCGAAGCGGAAAATCTCAGGAGCGGTGAGCCTCGGCCGTGAACCGACCGATCGCGTGCGGAGCCGCGTTGATGAAGGCGTCAATTGTTACATCGAGAACGGTTTGGCTTAGCTCGTGGTCCGTTGACGTGCCAAAGGCGCAACGCCGAATTCCATGATAGAAAATCCCACCGTGAAAGGACCATACGTAGTCAAGTTCGTCTTCCGTAATGGGAATGTCGACCCCAGACGCCATCCTGTACTCCGCGCGTAATTCCTCGCACAGCGGCATCAGAATGCGCTGCTCAAGGATACGAAAGTACCTGCGATTTATTTCCACGCCCGAAAGACCCGCGAAGACATAAAGTCTCATCCAATCTCGATTGAAGACCACCTTCAGGTATGAGTTATAAAATCGGACAAGCCGTTCCCGAAGCGGAAGTGACCGGTCACGGATCAGCTTGGGCCATTGACTGTCCCAACGTTGGGTGAACACGGCGTTGAACACCGCATCAATCAGATCATCTTTCGATTGGAAGTAACGAAACATGAGTGGCTGAGTGACTCCAATCTGTTTCGCCAGGTCATGGGTCGAACCAGCAAAGCCATGCTCGGAAAAGAAATTGATGCTCTCCCGGATTATCTGCGCCCGCCTCTCGTCTGGCGATTGCCGGCGCCGCTTTTCTGGCACCGCAGCGACAACAGCGCTGGTGCGGGTCGATTTCGCTCTGCCGTTCACGTTACCTTGCATCCTCTCGAAAGTCCGTTGCCATTTTGGGCTGTCCCGTGACTTGGATCTTGGGCATTGGCCGCCTGCTACGTTGTCAACTGGCTACCGACGTCCGCGATAGGCGTGGGTGCGTCTTTCACGGCTACTGGCAGTAATCCGGATTGCGCTGCCAGTTCATGGCGAACAAGCCGCTGCATTGAAACCAAGTAGCTCACACGCGGTGCACCGTCGACGCCGCGCCCTTAGCTATTATATCGACAATGTGCACAGTAGGCCCGGTATTGGGCGATAGCAGACCTTCTTCACGGGCTCCCACTATGCGTCGACGTTCGTTATCACCGTGTGCCACACACCGCACGGTATATTGTTCAAAAAGGCCCACGGTCGTTACTCGCCGATGACCATTTCCAGTCTCAGTCGTCGACAAAATAGACTGCCTCCGCTTGGCCGCGTAGCCGGATCGCCTCGTCAAACCACCGACGCCATCCTGCAGAGATTCTTCGCCATACACCAAGCATTGCGACCCAGTTAAAGTTCATTTCCGCCTCCTGCTCTGTTTGCTCCTCGGAGGGTGACTTTTCCCAGACCCGCGCGATGCTCTGGAAAATCGTCACGTCCATTGCGTTTCAGGCGGCCGTGTTCGACGATCCACCTGCATTGCCGCCTGCATGTTGATGTCCCTTGTGGCCGCTGGTCGACGGTACTCCGCAGTCCTTTTCTTCAAGAAAGGAAGCCACCGCTTGAGACGCTGTCTCCCGCTGGGTGCATTCGTCGAAACGTGGAACGACCAGATGTGGTCAAGCTCGTCATTGGTAATCGGACGTGCGTCAGCTCCGATCATGCCGAATTCCGCCCGCACCTCCACGCAAAGCGGTCGCAAAACCGCTGTTCTATGATCCGGAAATAACGCCTGTTGATGCGAGTGTCCGAAAGACCAGCAAATACGTACAGGCGCATCCATTGCCTGTTGAAAACCACTGGCAGATAGACGTCGTAAAGGCCAACAAGCGCTCGCGCAACGGACGGGAACGGTCGCAGACCAGGCTCGACCATTTCACCGCACCATAGACCTGAAAAGACTTTGTCAAAGACCGCGTCGAACAGATCTTCCCAGGACTCGAAATACCGGAGCAGCAACGGCTGTGGCACGCCAATCTGCCTCGCCAACTCCCGGGCCGAGCCAGCGAATCCATGCTCGAGAAAAAACTGCGCAGCCTCGGGAAATCGGCGAGGAACAACACCGGCCGAAAACAGCGCTTATCATTGTTTATTACATGATAAGTTATATGTCAAAATGCATGAAGTCAAGCGTCCCCGGCTAGGGGTTTCCCCATCAGGATATGATCTGGGTTTACTGCATCCCGAGCCGCTGCACGCCGGCGATACACAGCAACGATTCAATGGAAAAGCACTGATGAATCTCGGTCCGGTCAATAGGGAAGTCGAACCCGAACGACGCCCCGCTACGGCCTATGAGGTCGCTGAACTCGCGGGCGTGTCCCAGTCCGCGGTATCTCGCGTCTTTACTCCTGGTGCCAGCGTGTCGGCGACCATGCGCGCAAAAGTCCTGGATGCAGCACAGCAGCTTGGCTATCGTCCCAACCTGGTTGCCCGCTCGCTAATTACCAGACGCTCGAGTCTCATTGGCGTCGCGGTACCTAGTACCGCCAACCCTTTCTACCAGGCAGCCCTTGACGCGCTTTCCGCCTCCTTTGCCAGAATCGGCTACCGGGTATTGCTATTCACCTCCGATCCTATGGCGGGCTCCGACCCGCTCCTTGACGAGGTACTGCGGTACCGGGTGGATGCGCTCGTTCTCATATCGACAAGCCTTTCATCCCATTTCGCGGACGAGTGCCTGCAACTGGGTCTTCCGGTGGTCATGCTAAACCGCAAGACCGACAGCGATTCGGTTTCCAGTGTTACCGGCGATAACCGGCGAGGGGCAAAGGAGCTTGCCGCCTTCCTGCTCGCCGGTAAACATCGGCGTTTCGCGTACGTCGCTGGACTTGAACATTCATCAACCAGCCGGGACCGGGAGGCCGGATTCCTGGAAGGTCTGGCCGAACGCAGGGTCCGTCGTATTGAACGCGTGGTCGGAAACTATTCCACTGCTGACACAGAGTCGGCCGTACGCACGCTGCTGTCGTCGGCAACACCTCCAGACGCCATCTTCTGCGCCAACGATTACATGGCACTTGTGGCTATCAATCTTGCCCGCACGGAATTCGGACTCCAGGTCGGTACCGACCTTTCCATCGTCGGGTTCGACGACATTGAGATGGCGCGATGGCCCATCTTCGGGCTGACCACCTATTCGCAGCCCGTTGATCTAATGGTCCGGCGAGTCGTCCAGGTTGTGGAGCGTCAGCTTTCCACAGCAGTGGCGCCCACTGTGCAGCACATCATCGACGGAGAATTGATCGTGCGTGGATCCGCGCGCATACCACAGACCGGCGTCGTGCGGTCCGCAGACCACTGGATCTGGCGCTCGCGGAAGCGCCCGGACACATCGCAATGAGCAGCGTCCGGTTTCACACCAAACTTACACTTATCAACTGATAACTTGAAATTTTTCCGAGACGGGCCTATCCTTATGGTGCGTTTGCATCCGTATGCAAACGTACGTTGCATTCGAATGCAATCCACAGATTAAACATGAAGGAGAACGCCAAATGGCCAAATGGCTCAAGCACGGCGCAGAAGCCGAAGTGATCAAGTCTGCAGCGAAAGAAGTACGCGATACCGTGGAAGCAACCCTCGCGGACATCGAGACGCGTGGGGATGAGGCAGTGCGCGAACTATCGATCCGGTTCGACAAGCTGGATCGCGAGGATTACCGGCTGTCGCAGCGTGAAATCGACGATTGCCTTTCCCAATTGACCAAACGCGACATCGCGGACATCGAATTCGCGCAGAAGCAGGTGGAAAACTTCGCACGACACCAACGGGAATCGATCCGCGACATCGAAGTGGAAACGCTTCCCGGCGTAATCCTCGGGCACAAGAACATTCCAATCAACGCCGCGGGATGTTATGTGCCGGGCGGCAAATACCCACTACTGGCTTCCGCGCACATGTCGGTAATCACCGCTCGTGTTGCCGGTGTACCACGCATCATTACCTGCGCGCCGCCCTTCCACGGCAAGCCAGCTCCCGCCATCGTCGCTGCACAACATATGGCAGGTGCGAACGAGATCTATTGCCTCGGAGGCATCCAGGCGATCGGTGCCATGGCAATCGGCACAGAGAAGATTGCACCTGTGGACATTCTGGTCGGACCGGGTAACGCCTTCGTCGCAGAAGCCAAGCGGCAGCTTTTCGGTCGCGTCGGCATCGACCTCTTCGCGGGTCCGACAGAGACGCTCGTGATCGCGGACGAATCGGTTGACGGTGAGATGTGCGCGACTGATCTGCTCGGACAGGCGGAACACGGTCCGGACTCACCCGCCGTATTACTGACAACCTCCGAAAAGCTCGCGCGTGAGACGCTGACGGAGATCGAGCGGCTGCTTAAGATCCTCCCGACCGCCGAAATTGCCCGCAAGTCGTGGGATAAATACGGCGAAGTCATTGTTGCGGACAGCGACGAGGAGATGGTCAAGATCGCCAACGACATCGCCTCCGAACATGTTCAGGTGTTGACCAGCGACCTTGATTATTTCCTGAAAAATATGACCAACTACGGTGCGCTCTTTCTCGGCCCGCGCACAAACGTTGCGTTCGGCGACAAGGCCATCGGCACGAACCATACGCTACCCACGAAGAAGGCGGCGCGCTATACCGGTGGGCTTTGGGTGGGCAAATTCCTGAAGACCTGCACGTATCAGAAAGTTATCACCGACGAAGCGTCTGCCCTGATCGGTGAATACTGTTCCCGCCTGTGCGCGCTGGAGGGGTTCGCCGGGCATGGCGAACAGGCTAATCTGCGGGTGCGCCGCTACGGACACAAGGAGGTGCCATACGGCGGCGCTGCGGTCTGAAAAACTTTCAGACCGCCCAGTTGCGGCAACGAGTGCGGAGCGACTCGCGGGTGGCTCCGTACACCGCGTGCCATAACGTACCTTCACTACCGATGAGCAGTTCGACGACAATGCAAAATGCGCCATCTAGCCGGCCGCCGTCCTTGCACCTGGAGCGTCGACAAGCGTCACCCTTCTCGGTCATCACCGCGTGAACGCTGCCGGTATGACACGCGGATTGCCTGCGGCGAAGCTGCGAACACCGCCCACGGCGCGGCTTCCCTCTCCCAACGTTCTGACGAAGCGGTGTATTGTGTCCGGCGCCGAACATCCGCGCGACCACTCTATGCCATTGCCAATAGAGGGCCGGCCATTGCCACCGAAAGGATACCCAGCAGCTGATCGTAGTGCATCTGTATCTCGGCATAGGTGACATCCGCCCGCCCGTCGTGCAGGGGAACATCAGCCACAATAACTGGCTCCGGCCAAGGGAAGATCGTTATGTCCGATGCCACCTCCCGGCAACGCTCCAAATGCCGGTTAAAGTTTTCGGCCGACTCAGCGTCTATCATGCGTCGACTCTCTCGGCGCCGCAAGCGTACAGCCTTCCTGGCCGTCTTGACCTCGACATATAACTGCGCGAGCGTGCATCGCATCTCTGCCTCCAGAGCTTCGCTCGTTAAAGTTTTGCTGATCGCTCGGAACGAGGCGTGCGCACTGCGTCGGCCTCAACCACGAGAAGCCTGGGACGAACAACACGGATCTGGTTGCCATCCGGTGAAGACTCCCGACACCGCATGAATCGCGATGCTGCAACGCTTTGCCAATCTCTTAGTATGCTCGGTAACACTGTGGGGTCGCGCGGTCCGTCACACCGGACCAAAGACCGGTAAGACAGACCGCGCGAGCGTGCCGAACAAGGCGGATCTGCTATTTCACCTTTGGCACTATCGGCAAGAGCACGTAGTTTTCACGTCCGCCGCCCAGGTGCAGTGTCGTTGTACCACCGAACACGTCGGCAGGCCGGTCACGAGGATCGTCGTGGAGAAACGGGCCACAGCCGGTGAACTCATTCTTCATGTTCGACAACTTGCCACCGCTCCCGCCTGGGTAGACGTAATCCTTGCCGCGCACGCTCAGGGCGATGCGCGCTCCCGGCGGCACAACGATTGACGTCGGCCAGAGCTCAATATCGAGTTCGTAGATCTGGCCAGGCGTGAGTGGTTGGATCTCATCGTGAGTGTGATACGGCCGGAAAGGCAGCGATTTATCCTGGTCGAGCTTCCGGTGGGACGCGCGCAGCCACCCCTGTGCGATCGGCGTGTGAGGGTCCAAGGCCCCGACGAATACCACCTCATTGAAGTCGGCAGAAAATACACGCAAGACCAGAAACAGATCCGCGTCCTTTGTCGTAGACGATACATGAAGTCGCGCTGCGATAGGCCCGGTCACCTCCACCTCCTGCTCGACCGGTGGCGTAACAAACGTAAGGCCGTCACCCAGCGCGTCGAACGGCAGTCTCGCAACTTGTTGCTGCTGCACGGTATCCAGCACGTGACCGTCAGCGTGAAGGTGGTAACGAGTCCACTGCGTGTGCGGGATCGGCCAGTTCTCCTCGAAGCGCTCGACGAATCTCTCCCCCGGGTGGCGAACCTGTAAGCGTACCTTCGGTTCCTGATCCCAGCCGTTGCTCTCACCCTTCAGGAAGTAATCGAAAAAACGCTTCTGGATGGCGATGCCGTAATCGGTGTAGTAGTGCGTCCAGTGCTCGATACCGTGAACCTCGAGCCACTTCTGCTTCGAGGCGGCGAGCATGTAACCCTCAAAATTGCCACGCGGGTGGAGCCCCTGGCCGCCCCAATTGGCAGCCGACAGCACGGGCACTTCGATATCGTTCCAGTCGGGCGTGCGGCACGTGTGAAATTCGTCGATCAATGGATGCTTGATGATTTCGTCCCACATGTCGAATCTGTTGCTACCGAGTTCCTCCTCGGTCAGCGTCGCGGGGCCCGACACCCATTCGCCATTCAACCGGCTACGATAACCGCGCTTGCCGAGGCCGTGTTGTACGGTCTTCACCTGCATGTCGTACCAGTTCTGAGCGAACGTGCAGTAGATTCCACCGTGGAAAAACATCTCCCGGTAGTAATCCTGAAAGCCTTCCCAGATACAGATCGCAGCGAGGTGCTTCGGCTTTTCCGCAGCAACCTGCCACTGATTGTTTGCATAGTACGAGATACCGCTTAATCCGACCTTTCCATTACACCAGGGTTGAACACCTGCCCAGTCGATGCAACGCGCGAAGTCCTTGATCTCCTGAGCCGACCAGGTCTCAAGGTAGCCCGGCGAGCGACCCGCGCCGCGGCTGTCGACGCGGATGCAGATGTAATCGTGCGGCACCCATTTCTCCGGGTCCGCTACCTCCCAGCTCTGATACGCGTTGGAGGAGCCAGCTGCCACGTCGGGATGTTCGTCCACCATGCGGTCCCACGCCGTCTTGTAGCCGTCTTCGAAATGCAACAGCTTTCCATAGGGTCCGTGAGACATCAGGACTGGAAATCGACCCTCTTTGGCAGGCCGGAAAATGTCCGCCCTCAGCACAACGCCATCACTCGTTCTGATCGGCACATCCCATTCGATAATCATACCCAGCCGGGTCTCGGTCCTCAGCGCCCGTGATTCGTCAGCCGGCGCATCGTCGGGCTCAAGTCTCGTTGAAGTCATTTCGTTTCTTCCTCTTTCAGGTTAATCCTGGGGTCGCGGGCGGGGCAGTCCCTCTATCTCGACCGTCTTCAATGGGCGATACGGTTGACCGCTTGTCCTGGTGTATCTGATAGCGGTTCAATGCCGGTTTCGCCTCGTTCAGAAGCGTCAGCGGGAGCCAGCACGGCAAACAGAATGCCGATCAGAAGGCCACAACCCGCAAGAAACAGAAACGCGGGAAGAACCGCATCTGTTGTTGCGCGCGGTGTGATGACGTTGCCCGTTCCCGCAATAACAGCGAGGCACAACGGACCGAGAATCTTGCCGATGCCGTTCGCGGCCTGGCCTACTCCGATGGCGCGGGCTGCAAGCCGCGTGGGGAATATTTCCGCCGAATAAGGGCCGATCACGCACCAGCCACCGTCGAAAAATAGAGCACCAACCGCAACCATGGCCACAAACAGCGGGAATCCCGCGACGGTTTGCTGGGCACCCAGCCCGGCGACACCAAGCGAGACCGCGATGCCAAAGCCGAAGATCGCGCAAACCCTCCTACGCGTGATCCACATAGGTAGCAAGGAAAGAAGCAGCCGGCCGGCAATTCCCGCGAGCGCTACGACGATGAAGTATCTTGCAGCTTCTGAAGGCGATATCTTTAGCAGCAACGCGACGATCGTTGGCCCCCAGAGATAGACTCCGTAGCCAGCCGTACTCAGTGCGGCCCACGTCACAATCACCAGTAGTGTGCGACCAGGAAACAGCAATAGCTCGCTGATCCGCCCATTGGGCGCAGGCGCATTTGTAACGCTCGTTGCTGTAGTCATCGTGGGTAGGTCATCGGCATCCATGCCGAGCAAGAGCGCGAATACGTTGCGTGCCTCGCCAAGCCGCCCTTTGCTGATTAGCCACTGTCCTGATTCGGGGACATACAGCGCAGCAAACAACGTCACGAGTAGCGGTGCAAAACCTAGGGCTGCAACGCCTCGCCAGCCGAATGCGTGCAGAAGGGTCGCGGCGGAAATCGAGGCAATCAGCGATCCGACAGAAGCGGCGATGAACGGAAAACCCGTCAACCGCGTGCGATAGCTCGCGGGTGTGTGCTCGACGAGCAGAACCGTCTGTGTCGTCGCCGCGCCTGCAAGCCCGCAGCCGACGAGAAAGCGCAACGCAGCGAACCCCAGCCACGCCCCTTCCGGTAAGAATGCAACTGCGCCTGCACCGAACCCGCAGATCGTTGTACTGATCAACAACACGCGCTTTCGGCCAAACGCATCCGCCAGAGAGCCGCTGAATAGCGAACCCACGATCGCGCCGGCCCCAGCGCTAAGGAGAATCAGCGACGATTCTCCGTAGGTCAGGTGCCATCCTGGACCGAGAACAGCGAGCAGGAAGCCGACGAGATAAAAGTCAAAGAAGTCGAGTGTAAAGCCGAGGCAAAACACGGAGAACGCGCCGAAGTAGCGCTTTGTGGGTCGCGAACTCGCGTATAGATTCAGCAAGTCCCGCCGCTGCGTGAAAGGTTGCATGAGCTGTCTCCATCTGTAATTTAGTCTGTGTAGCGATAACGTCACTGCTAGCGGTTACGGCATGCAGCGCGCCACCTGCTGCTTCCGTCACTGCGCAGTCCAGCCTCCGTCTATCCTCAGACTTGTTCCTGTCACCATCGCTGCAGCGGGCGACGCCAGGTAACAAACGGCCGCGGCGACATCCTCCGCCTGCAACAGCCGCCCCATCGGCAATCGCTCCATGACCCAGCTATGAAACCTGGCGTCCTCGAAAAAAGATTTCGTCATTGGAGTCTCGACGAATGTTGGCGCTACCGTGTTAACGCAGATACGGTACGCGGCGAGCTCCAACGCCATGGCCTTGGTAAGCCCCTCGATCGCATGCTTCGTCATGCAGTACACCGACCGACGGATCGCACCCACATGCCCCATCTGAGACGACATGTTGATAATCGATCCTCTGTCTGTGCTGCTCGCAATCATCTTGCGAGCACATGTCTGCGCTACCGTAAACATTGACCGCACGTTGAGCATCAGCATGGTATCGAGCTGCTCCAAAGTAACGTCAACGAATTCGGTCGGGAAATTCGTTCCCGCGTTGTTCACCAGGACGTCCAGCCGATCCATGCGGTCGACCACCGCAGCAAACGCATCGACATCTGTGACATCGCATACGAGTGCGGAGGCCTGACCGCCGGCGTCGTGGATTTTCCTGACTACCTCGTCAAGTTCGTTCGCACTGCGACTTAGTGCGTAGACCTTGGCGCCACGTTGTGCGAGAGCGCCCGCGATCTCTGCACCGAGCCCTCTTCCGGCTCCCGTCACGAGAGCCGCCAGGCCATCAAGGTCCGAAGACGATTTCTGCGACCGCATCATTGTTCCCGTGGAGGTATCTTCCGCATCTTGCTCTTCCGATGTACCGTTCAAGGAACTACTTGATGGCGAGCGGATTGAGAGGCGAGCCAACTGCTTTTGTAATCGGCAATGGCGGCGCGGTGAACATGAACTCGTACACGCCATCTTTCGCGCAGTCCTCCGCGAGTTCCTTGACGTAGAAAATCTCCCCCATGCTGATCCCAATCATCGGGATCACGACCCAATGCCACGGCTGCGTGCAGTCGTCGGTTTCATTCGGGCGTACTTCACATCCCCATGTGTCAGTGCAGATTGCCGCGATCTGTTTGTCGTGCACCCAGTTCGCCGTCTCGAAGGCGAGACCAGGAGCTGAACCACCGGCGTATCCACCCCAGTCCCCCTCGTGAAGACAACGCTCCATATGACCAGTCCGCACGATCACAAAGTCGCCTCGACGTACGGTCACACCCTGAGCTCGCTGAGTCGCCTCGAGATCCTCGATTGAGATCGCATCGCCGTCCTGCAGCGAATGGACACCAAGATGGCGCGCGACGTCGAGCAACACGCCGCGACCTACCATCTTCGCTTTCGTCTTCTCGATTCCGTTCTTCTGAGCGCCATCGCTATCCACAAGTCGTGCGTCGTAGCCGTTCCACATCTTGTCGTCAAAAAAGATGTGACTAAGGGCGTCCCACTGTGTGCCGCACTGCAGTGGCAGCGACACGGCGTCATCCGCATATCTAAGGCCGCCAGCGTCCTGGTTTCCGGCAACCGCGTCGGTCCCGGTGGCGAGCATCGTGTGGATCGGATTAAAGCGATTGCCCCAGTGCCCCTTCTGGGGACCGTCGCGATCGAAGTTCAAACCGAGGGAGAACACCCTGCCTTTGCGAACAAGCTTCGCAGCGGCCTGAATGTCCTCTTCCGCGACGTAGTTGAGGGTTCCAATTTCATCGTCGGGGCCCCACTTACCCCAATTCCTGCAGCGCTCGGCGGTGCTACGCACGTGGTCCAGAGTGAATTTGTTTGCGTCGTAACGATGTACCATTTCCATCTCCTTGTTTATTATTTGATAAATTATAAGTCGCCGAGTCAAATGTCAAGGGACTCATGTGGCGCCAGCTAATGTTTTTTGCAGAACCTGGGGTACTTCCTGATCCACCATACAGGGCAGAATGCATCGTCCCCCCGGCGTCGCTGCGGCCGCATCATGGAGCCGGACCGGCCGAGCGATACCGGCACCTGGTACGCTCAACCGGTCAGACGCCTCGTCACACCGCTTTACGCCTGGATGAGCTTGTCAGGTGTGATTGGCAGATCGCGTACACGTACTCCGATTGCGTCGAATACAGCATTCGCTACGGCCGCTGCGACGCCCGTCGCGCCGAGTTCACCGATCCCCTTGGCACCGAGCGGACCGGAGTTCGCGTCAAATTCGTCGACAAACGCCACGTCTATGTCAGGCGGGATGTCCGCGTTCACCGGAATGGGGACACCGGCAAGATCTTTTGCAAGCCAACGCCCGAGTGTCGGCTCGTAGTGACTGGCCTCCATGGCGGCCATACCCCATCCCCAGACAATGCCACCAATCATTTGTGATCGGGACGTCATGGCGTTGATGATCCGGCCCGCGCTGTAGACACCCGTTGCCCGGCGAAGTCGCAGCAGTCCCAGCTCGGGATCAACAGCGACTTCCACGAAGACAACCCCGAAAGATCGCGTGGGGAATCCCGGAGAGCCCATATCTACCGGCGCGTTGCCAGGCAAATCAAATGCTCCCTCCGATGCGAGTTCAGCCACGCCAGCTTCGCCCAATATGTCCTGGATGGTGCGCGACGTACTGCCGTAAGCGATACGTCCGCCCTCTAGCGAAACCTGGTCCGCGGGCCAGCCGGCCAGCTTCGCCAGTTTGGACCGGACATCCTGCGCAGCCTTTTGCACTGCGGCACCCGTGCTTATCGTGGTGCTTGAGCCGTAGGTGGGCCCGGCATACGGCAGGTTCGTGTCCCCCGATAGGGCCGTCACGCGCGCCGGGTCCAACCCGAGCACGTCAGCAACGATCTGGGGAAACACCGTGGCAGGCCCCGTGCCAATGTCGCAGAAGCTTGATTCAAGTTGAGCCGTCCCGTCAGCACGTAGCCTCACCTTCGCGGTCGAGTGAAACCGTGCCTGCCCCTGACTGCAGTCCGCCATCCCGCATCCGATCCGCCAGTGACCGTCAAGCGTTCCGCCTTTCGGACGTTCGCGCCACCCGAAGCGTCTTGCACCTTCGTCGTAGGCCTCCCGAAGCTTTTTCGACGACCACGGTTTGCCGCTCTCGGGGTCAAGCTCCGTGTAGTTAGCCAATCGCAGATCGAGAGGATCGACGTTTAACGATCTCGCCAGTTCATCCATGGCCGAGCCAAGTGCCCAAGATCCCGGACCATCCCAAGGTGAACGCATGAAGGTCGGCAAAACGACGTGACCACGGCGGATTCGGTGAGTAGCAGAAACGTTCTCGCAGGCGTAAAAGGACTTTGCGGGTACCGCACCAAATTCCACATAGTCGTCGGTCATACCTGTCACATTCACGGCCTGATGGCTAACACCGAGAAGCCTACCCTGCGCATCCGAACCAAGGTGTACTTCATGGGTCATCTGAGGTTGATAGCCGACCATGCCGTATTGCTGCTGGCGGGTCAGCACCATCTTGACTGGCCGACCCGCGACGCGGGCAGCCATGCTGACCAGGATTTCATGAGGCCATACAAAGGCTTTGGTGCCAAAGCCTCCGCCCGTATGCGGGGCGACGACGCGAACTTTGGAATTATCGATTCCGAATGCTGCCGCCAGCGTGTTCTGCACCGCCGGAAGATGCTGCACAGCATCGTACACAGTCAGCCTCCCACCCTCCCAAACTGCGAGAATGGCGCAAGGCTCCATCGGGTTGCCATGACGAGAGGGTTGCGTATATTCGCCGCCTGCGCGGAACGCCGCACCAGCAATTGCACCAGCGGCGTCACCCTTGTGGAATTCGAGTGCATTCGCTTTCGAATAATTACCCTTCTCTGGAGCAACGTCTGTGGCAGGCGCGGTGTCAGGTACGACAAACGGGCGCCTTTCATAGCGCACGCGTACGACAGCAGCGCCCGCTTCGGCTGCCTGCAGACTCTCTGCCAACACCATGGCGACCGGCTGTCCCTCGTAGACGATGTCGTCCGATTGCATGGGAATGAATCGCGTCGCAAGCGGCGGCACACTGATTTCGTCCAGCTTTCGATGCGCTCGAGGCATGTCGGACGCCCTCAACACTCTGACCACTCCGACTCGTGCCAAGGCGGCGCTCGTCTCTATCGAGACGACACGTCCTGCTGGAATCGTCGCATTGACGAACACCGCATAGAGTTGAGACGGGAGGTTCCGATCGCCCGAATAGAGCGCGGCACCCGTTACCTTGATGGGGCCGTCATGCCGGGGAATGGATTGACCCAGATTGCTCATCATGTCCTCGCTGCCGTATCGATGGTGCGCAATACTGCGTTGCGTGCGATAACAACCTTATAGCCGTTGCGCGAAAGTGGGCGCGCGTCGACCAGACCTGCGTCGACGGCTGCATTGATACCTGCGGAGCCTAGACGCTGACCGACCAATCTGCGCTCAGTTTCGTCCAACCTCCATGGCCGCATCGCCACCGAACCCAGCGCGATCCGCGCGTTCGCGATGACATCACCGTCAAGTTCGAGCGCCACGGCTGTCGACACTGTCGCGTACTCGTAGCTTTCGCGCTCGCGAATCTTCAGGTAGGCGGACTTTGGCCAGGCTCTCGGCAGTTCAACCGCGGTAATCAACTCCCCGCCCGCGAGTCGGTGATGCGCCGCCGGGTTTTCGCCCGGCAGCACGTGGAAATCGCGAGCTGGAATTCGCCGGCCTCCCCCGGGACGGTCTGTTATGAATACCGCATCGAGGGCCGCAAGCGAGACCGCCGGGTCCGATGGCTGTACAGCCACGCAGTCCTCGGTCCAGCCGAAAATGGCGTGCTTCTCGTTGAACCCGTGCAGCGCAGCACAGCCCGAACCCGCAACGCGTTTATTACAGGGTGTCGGCTCATCCGCGCGGAAATATGGGCATCGCACACGTTGTAGCGGATTCCCACCTATCGTCGCCAGATTCCGGATTTGCGCCGATGCAGCCTTCAGTATCGACTGCGAGAGGACAGGATAGTCACGCATGACCTGAGGATGCTGGGCGATATCGTTCAGCTTGCTCAACGCGCCGATGGTCAGCCCGCCAGACGATGTCTCTCGGATCTCCGACAAGCCCTCGATTCGACCGATATCAATGATCTTCGTTGGCCTCTCGATCCCAATGCGCATCCAGTTCAATAGCTCGGTGCCTCCTGCAAGGAACGCTGAGCCGCTGGAATTGGCAAGTGCGAGTGCTTCATCGGTCGATGACACCCGCTCGTATTCAAACGGCTCCATGGGCGCCTCCGTGCATTTCGACCGAAGCCGTCTCGACTGCCTCGGCGATTTGAGGATAGGCCGAACACCGACAGAGGTTTCCGCTCATCCACTCCCGAATTTCCGCATTGGACCGTGTGTGTCCCTCTTCAATGCAGCCGACCGCGGACATGATCTGCCCCGACGTGCAGAACCCACACTGGAAAGCATCGCATTTTATGAAGGCACGCTGCACCGGATGCAACGAATCGCCAGTTGCGAGTCCCTCGACCGTCGTCACGCGGCGGCCCTCCAGTGTGGCCGCTAGAACGAAACAGGAGTTGACTCGTCTTCCGTCCAACATAACCGTACAGGCGCCGCACTCCCCACGGTTGCAACCTTTCTTGGCACCGGTGAGGTGCAGCTGCTCTCGCAGTAGATCGAGCAACGTCACGTCGGAGCGCACTTCTACACGATGCGCAACTCCATTGATCGTGACCGATATGCGAACGATGCTGTTTGCACGCGCAGCGTGAGACCTGCGCTCCGTCGACGTAGGGACGGGTGCAGCCTGGACGCCATTTAACGCCACTGACGTCGCGGCGGCGAGAGTTGACCGGAATAGACCGCGGCGGGTCATCGTAAGGCCGCCCCCGACTTGATGTTCATCGCCGTCGGCCAGATCTGATTTTGCTTCCTGTTCGTCTTTCATATGTATTCCTAAATATCTGCATAACATTACGAACACAAAGCGTGCCTCGATTTCATGGAAGACAGCTACTCAAGAGCGCTTTGAGACACTTTCAAACCGGGGACAGGGTTTATTGTGCGCGCACGACACCGAAGGCTCGATAGCGTTTATGTCATTTTTAAAATGACAATTTGTCATTGATATGGCCGGCGAATTGCTTGTTCCCCGTCTAAGAGCTTCGTACAACCGCGACTTCACGTACGGCTAGAGCGAACTCTCATTCTTTCAAGTCGAAAGAACCAGCGACGACTGACAACTTTACCAAGGTAGAATTTCATTGCGGTAGTTCGCAAATACAAGTCCGTGCGTCCCGCGGCGTCTTTCCAGCGCTTCTACGACACCGGGAATACTCGTGTCGATGTCCAGAAACGCTTCCGGGCCGCCCATTTCAGTGCGGACCCATCCTGGCGCGACCACGTAGAAGGTGCGCGTATCCCCCGCACGCCGCGCGACCAGGGATCGCATCAAGGTATTGAGCGCCGCCTTGCTGCCGCGATATACCTCCCAGCCTCCAGTGGTATTGTCGGCGACACTGCCGAGCTCCGATGACATAACCGCGACCATACCGTCCGGACGCACATATTCGACCATCCGCTCGACGACCCGCATCGGACTCAGGGCATTCGTCACCATGACCCGCACAAACTCTTCCGTCGAAACCTCGCCGATCGTTTCCTGCGGGTCATTGGTCACGCCGGCATTCACAAAGAGCAGATCAAAACTTCTGTCCCCGCAACGCACGCATAGGTCTTCCACTTCGTCCGGCTTCGTAATATCCACGTATTCAATTTCTAGTGCGTCGCTGGCCTTTTGCAATTCGTGCAACGCTGTTTGACCGCTTCCGCGGCGCACAGTGGCAAGCACGTTCCATCCGCGATGCAGATACTCACGCGAAAGTCCCAGTCCCAACCCGCGGGACGCGCCAATAATCAGAACAGTTGGTTTCTCAGACATGACATAACTCTCCTAGGGGAATTTAACTAGCCGGTCTCGCGTTACGAGTGGGATGTCCGGCCTGCAACGCCGGAACAGCCGTACAGTCGGACGGATTCGATCAGACGGTTTCAGCCATACGCTGGATCATCCCGCGCACGACCGTTTCCAGCGGAACACTGCCTTTGACCGTACTTGCCGGGCATTCGAATTCGATCCACCCTTCGTTGAAGCCGTCCAACATCTGGATACGCGGCAACGGATTTTTCATTCCATGCGACGCGAACAGACCTTCCCACGTATCCCGAGCCACAGGCTCCATCCGAACATCCCTACCCAGTAACCGGGAGAACACTTCAGCGACTTCGTTCGGCGTCGTCCGACGCGGTCCCTCGAGTTCTATGATCCGGTGATCGGTCCAATTTTGGCGGAGCAGGCTCGCCGCCATCCGACCTACATCGGCGGTTGCTACCATAGGAACAGGCCTGTCTAACGGATAAAGGAAACTGGGAATTACGCCAGACGCAAGCGCCGGCTCCAGGTCGAAGGCGGTGTTTTCCATGAACCATCCCGCGCGAAGGCACGCGACTGGCATTGGCAGCAAGCCGAATGTTCGCTCCATCATTCCTGATTGCTGCAGCAAGCTGGGCTGCGTTGCCTGGGCACCGATAGTGGACAGGCAAACTACACGCTTGGGCATTGATACGGCCAGCGCGTCGCTCACTGCGGCGATTGTGGTCCTCGCCTCTGGAAACCCGGGTGCCGGATCGAAATTCGGAGGTAGCAAAATGAAGACTGCTTCCGCCCCGTCAAAGGCACGCGCCAAGGCGACTGCGTCGTTCATTTCAGCTGCTGCCACCTCGCATCCCTGGTTTGCCCAGTCCTCTCCTTTTACTGGATCACGAACGACTCCACGCACTTCCAGGCCCGCAGCAAGCAGAACACGTGCAACGACACCTCCTACTTGCCCGGTAATTCCAGTAACCGCAAACATCTGCCCCTCCTGATTCGCATCGTTCGATGGGGCAATTTTGTGCGCCGACACGTCTTTTCGCGATAACATCAGTGTCATTTGATATATGCTGCGGGGGCATTGATGGCCGGCTTCGACGAACGAATTCTGAACGGGATGGGTGTTCTGTCCGCGATAGTCGACACCGGCAGTTTCGCTGCTGCGGGTGACATGCTCGACATGTCTCAGTCGGGTGTCAGCCGCTGCATAGCACGGCTTGAAACGCGCCTAGGGGTCCGTCTCCTGGACCGCACGACGCGTTCTGTCACACTGACGGATGAGGGCCGCCGCCTTTACGAGCAAGTGATACCACTGCTTGCGGCGCTTGAAGAGGCCGCGACGTCCGCTACCGAGGGAGCGACAGCGGTACGCGGTCGCCTGAGGGTCAATGTCGATCCATTTTTTTCCCGCCTGCTCCTTGCCCCGAAGTTAGGGTCATTTATCGATCAGTATCCGGAGCTCCGACTGGAATTGGTCACAAGGGATCAGCTCGGCGATATGATCGCCGACGGCTTTGACCTAGCGGTCCGATTTGGTGAACCGCGACCTTCCAGTCTTGTGGCACGAAAGCTCCTCGATACGCGCATCCTGACCGTTGCAGCGCCCGCCTATCTCAAGCGCAAGGGCCGCCCCGAGCAACCCTCCGAGCTCGAAAATGACGCTCACCAATGCATAAGGTTCCGGGATCCCGAAACAGGGCGACCCTTCGACTGGGAATTTCACCGCGGGCGCAAGAAAATTTCCATTGAGGTGGCTGGGCGACTCACTGTCAACGATGTCGGCACAATGCATAGCGTCTGCGTGGCCGGGCACGCCATTGCTCAGGTGATGGAGCTCGGTGTAGAACAACTACTCGCGGATGGCCGGCTCGTGGAGCTGTTCCCCGACTGGCCCGACGATCGATTCCCACTTTACGCACTCTATCCGTCCCGCCATCATGTTCCGGCAAAGGTGCGCATGTTTCTCGATTTCATTGTGTCGCTCAGCGCAGCCCCAGAAAAGATGCTCGATAGGCGAACCAAGGCTAGCCGTCCCTAACGGCCAAGTCGCTCACTATCTTTTGGCTCAAAAGGTGGTCGCGTGTAGATGAGCGGTTCACCCGTCCTCCCGTGACCCTGCACTGACGAGTTTGGATCTCCCGGCTGCTAAAAAAACCGGCGCATTTCCGAGACTTTAACGACACACGTCCCCTATCGCGGTAGACAGTAGCGTCCGGCTCCCAGCTAAACCGTCGTCCGTCGCGACCTCAAGACGTAGCGGGGACGTCGTAACCCCAGCCCGTCTCCCAACGACGCGGATACATGCCGAGCATTTTGCCAGCCGCACTGGCCGCAGAAATTTGCCGCGCCGCGTTTCGGTAGCGCGATTCACTTCAGCCTGTCAGTTTCCCGGCGATTCGTTCATGACAATCCGGCATCGATTAAATGACTGCGATGCTATTTCAGTTTCATCTCCTTTTGTCCACAATCCATTCCACACCATACGTTCTTCTCTTAACCCAAACCGAAGGAGATTTGCCATGAACTTCCGCCAACTCACCCTGGTCGTCGCAACTGCCCTCGTCTTTCCAATCGCGAGCCATGCCCAGGAAACCGCTTCCACTGTAACCCGTGCCCAGGTCCGCGCCGAACTCGTTCAGCTTGAAAAGGCCGGCTGCACGCCTGGCCGCGCCAACGATCCCCACTACCCGGACGACATTCAAGCCGCTGAGGCCAAGATTAGCGCACAGCGCAACACCGATGCCAACGTCGAAACCAGTTTCGGCGGCGTACAGGACAGCCGCACGGAATCGGGCAGCCGCACTGTCGTTAAAGGGCTCGGTTCAATTTATGCGCATCGCTGAGCCACATGCCGTCCGGCGCGAAAGTATCTACACTCTGCCTCGCCGGACGGGCGGCTTTCAGGCTGGACTTTCGTCCGCCCGAACTATATGTAGTAAATCGCCCGCACGCTTTACTACGTACCAAATGCCGCATGCGCAGCCCTGCTACTGTCACAAGTCTTGAATCCACTCGTGATCTTTAATGACATTGCGTCATATCACTTCTGACGTGACGGATATTCATTTACCAAGTCGTCCAACTTAAGCTCCAAGAAACTTCATCGGAAGGCAGCGATGCGTCGAATCAACGCTCTGCCAAGTTATTCGCCATCAACCAATTGTTTGGATACCAGATTGGGCGGTCTATTCGCCTGACAGGTTTAATACCGTTTAAAGGACTAAGTCAAATGTACGCGATTACAGGAATTACAGGAAAAGTCGGCGGTGTCGTCGCCCGAACGCTTTTGAAGGCAGGACTGCCTGTTCGTGCCGTTGTCCGAGACATCGCAAAGGGTCAGCCATGGGCAGAGCTCGGTTGCGAAATCGCTCTTGCGGAAATCGGCGACGCCGAGGCACTTACGAAGGCTTTTGACGGTGCAGACGGCGTGTTCTTGATGACACCTCCAAACTACGATCCCCAACCTGGCTTCCCGGAAACACAGGCTAACGCTGTTGCAGTCAAGAAAGCGCTGGAGACTGCGCGGCCAAAACAGGTAGTATTCCTTTCGACAGTTGGTGCGCACATCGCCGAACCGAACCTGCTCAATAACTCCAAGATGACCGAGGAGATGCTTCGCACCCTGGACCTCCCGGTGTGCATGCTCCGTGCGGCCTGGTTCATGGAAAACGCGGCGTGGGATGTAGATGCGGCGCGCACCGGGGCAATTCATTGCTTCCTGCAACCGCAAGACCATCCAATACCGATGGTGGCTGCTGATGAGATAGGAAGCAACGCCGCAGAAATCCTTCGTGACGAATGGACCGGCGTGCGAATTGTCGAACTGGAGGGGCCTGCGCGCTATAGCGCAAACGACATCGCGTCCGGGTTCAGCGCCGCCCTCGGCCGTCCTGTGCGCGTGGTCCCGGTGCCGCGCGATACATGGGAAACACTGTTCCGGTCCCAAGGCATGCAATATCCAATACCCCGTATTCGGATGATCGATGGATTCAACGAGGGTTGGATTGACTTCCAGGGCGGTATTGGCATTGAGCACCGCAAAGGCCAAATTCCTCTCGATGATGTCCTGAAGGCGCTTGTCGCGTAACTGGGCAAAGATACGTCGACAGAAAATCGGTTTCTGTCTCCCGCTACCTATCCGCCCGAACAAATGACAAGATGGCATTGATGAGATGAGAGTCGCGATATTGTTGGCTCGGAGGAGTCCTCGGAAAATCGACCCGTTGATTAGTTAATCGGACGGCTGGGGGTTGAGCAAAACGTAGTCAACGCCCAGCCGCAAATCAGGGGGTTACAGTGGCGACAGATCTATCAATTGAGGAATCGCACGGTTCCTCAACTCACCGCATCGGCTTTGCGATGACTGCGCTTATGGCGCTCGCATGCGGACTTATCGCAGCCAGCAGTTACCTCGCACAACCTCTTATCGTCTTCATCGGGCCCAAGGTCGGACTGCCGCTTTGGGGCGCAAGTCTGGTCATGACACTCAGCCAGGCCGGCTACTGCGTCGGACTAGTCCTTCTCGCCCCACTCGGCGATCTCCTGGAAAATCGACGACTCGTTTTGTTGACGCTTTCCGGACTCTGCGTCGCGTTGACTGTGATGGCTGGCGCTACCAATGTTGTTTTGCTCCTGGTGGCCGCGTTTTCTCTTGGTGTCGGAACCACCGCCGTACAGATGCTTATCCCTTTGGCGGCGCACATGACTGACGATGCGTCCCGAGGTCGAGTAGTTGGCAAGATCACTGGCGGATTACTCGCAGGCATCATGCTTGCGCGACCTATCGCGAGTGTCGCTGAAAACGTCGTGGGGTGGCGGGGTCTATATATTCTCGACGCCGTCATTCTTGTCGCGCTCACGTTTCTTCTCAGTCGCCAGCTTCCAGTTAGGCAACCGGACGCAAAGCACGACTACAAGGCGTTGATCGGATCTTTACGTTCGCTAGCGCGAACGCACCGAGCCCTACGGCAACTCTCGGCGGCCCAGGCATGCCTATTCGCGGCATTTAGCCTCTTTTGGGGTACTGCGCCAATCATCCTCATGCACCGATTCGGGTTCAACTCGACGGCAGTGGCATTGTTCGCGCTCGTCGGCGCGGCCGGCGCATTGTCGGCACCTGTCGCTGGCTACGCAGCCGACCATGGGTTCGAACGGATTGGTCGCAAGGGTGCGATTTCGCTTGTCGTCTGCGGGTTCGCGGTGGCGGGGACCCTGGATTCGGTGGCAGGATGGGTCATAGGAACGCTGATGATCGACGCAGGTGTGCAGGCATCCCACGTCATTTCACAGCGAACCATACTAGCGCTGGACCAATCAGCCAGCAGTCGCCTGAACAGTCTGTACATTGCCATCTTCTTCCTTGGCGGTGCCTTGGGCTCTGCTCTGGTCTCGCCCCTGCTGCTGACCAATTGGCGATGCACCGCAGTGGCAGGAGCGCTGATTGCCTCCTTGGCCGCGGTATTTTTTCCAGGCAAGATGCAATGATCAGCGCGGCTAGCAGTCAGGCCAAGGGGCGCGTCGAGCGCGTGAACCACTACCACACGCACTTTCCGCGATCCAGACGAACGCCTATGGATCGGCGCGGCTTCGCCGATCGACAAACTTGTGCAGGGCGAGTGCCCAGCCAACTAACTCCCTGTCCGCCCCCGGCTTCCCGACCAGTTGCACACCGACCGGCAGGCCATCCTCGCTCAACGCAGTGGGCAAATGGATGCACGGCCAGCCCAGCAGGGACCACGCTTTATTGAAGGCCGCGGTTCCAGTCGATTCGAGCCCTCTGGGAGCCGGACCCAAAGCGCTCGACGTCAGGACGACGTCCGCATCGCCGAAGTAGTCCGCCCAACATAAACGCTGCGTGTTTTGCCACGCCTTCATCTCGCGATAAGTCTGCGCCGGCATCTCCAGTCCTTGGTCGATAGCCTCACGCAACGGCCGGCTCAGTTGCGCTGCGTGCTCCGAGGCCACCGGTAAGAGGCTGCGCGCCAGTTCGTAACGCATGATCACCGAATGCGCTTCGAGAAATCTGGCTGGGTCGGTTAATTCAGGGACCGGTTCGATCGTCGACAGATCGCGAAGCGCACTCCTCGCATCTTCGAGAGCGGCCTGTGCAGCGTGTTCCAGCACATGTCCGGGATTGCCCGGCAAAAAACCGATCTTTACCGTCCGCATATGTTCGGTTGAGTACAGCGGAGGTGGAGCATCGGGGAGCATGACTTCCGCGACCCGCGCCACGTCAGCCACATCGGCGCAGTACCAGCCGATCACATCCAGCGACTCGCACATTATCTTCATACCGTCGCGACCGAGCGCCCCGAAACTCGGTTTGAAGCCGACGACACCGCAAAACGCAGCCGGCCGGATCATCGATCCGCCAGTTTGCGTGCCCAATGCCATTGGCACCATGCCTGCCGCTACGGCAGCGGCCGAGCCGCTCGATGAGCCTCCCGGCGTATGTTGGCGGTTTGCCGGATTGCGCGTGGGTCCCGGCGTCATATAAGCGAATTCGGCCGTCGCCGTCTTGCCGATCGGCACCGCTCCGGCTCGCCGTAACAAGGCGACGCAGGATGCATCGAATTGGGAGGGCGAAGTGTTGCAGGCCTCGGAACCGCATCGCGTCGGCATGCCGGCCACGTCGATGATGTCCTTCACGCCGAATGGAACCCCCGCCAGCGGACCGGATGCGGTCCGCGCGGACGCGTCAATGAGGTCGCTCGCAGACGCGACATGCGACCAAGCGTTCAACTCTCGTTCTCGCCGTGCAATGACCGAAAGCGCACGGCGTGCTGCATCGAGTGAATCGTCCACCCCCGTTTGCACTCGACGGGAAATCTCGACGACGGAATAGGCATCGGTTGCCATTTTCATTCCGGGATCGTCAATAGTTGGCCGCGCTGCACTTTCCTCAACTCCGCCCTGCCGCGCTAAAAGGATGTTCCTGCAACCAGTGATTCGCGATATCGATGCGGCGGCACATCCACACATCCTCCCGCCGCGCGAGGCTGTCGAGCAAACGCTCGAGTCCCGCGGCACGGCCAGGATGACCGATCAAACGCATGTGCAGCCCGATAGACATCATCTTCGGCGCTCGAGCGCCTTCGCGGCACAGCATCTCGACCGCGTCGTTGACGAACATGTAGAAGTCCTCCCCGGTCGCCATCGCGCCGCGCGCGAACTTGACGTCGTTATTTGTCAGGCTATACGGAATCACCAGATGCGGCTGCTGTTGCACCGTCGTCCAGTACGGGAGCTCGTCGTTGTACGCGTCAGAATCGTAAATGAATCCACCATGCTCAACCAGCAACTTGCGAGTATGAACGGTCGGCGCATAACGGCAATACCAACCCGCTGGTGGCCGTCCCGTGGAGTGGGTAATAGATTCGAAGGCACGCCGGATTTCCTCCGCTTCCTGCTCTTCAGTGAGATCTTGCGCCCTCACCCAGCGCCGACCGTGACTGCACACGTCCATGTCGCCATCGCGGATTACCTGCGCGAATTCCGGATTGCGCTCCAGCGCCTGCGCGCAGGCGAACGCGGTGGCAGGCAAACTGCGCTCCTCAAGCAGGCGCAGTACGCGCCAGATACCCACCCGGCTGCCATACTCGAACATCGACTCGGCAGCGAGATCGCGGCCCTCGAAGCCGCCCGCCCCTCCTTCGCCCAGGCCACTTTCAGAGTGGCCGTCGCCATCAGAGAAGGACGCTTCCGCGCCTTCCTCATAGTTGATGACTATATTGACTGCGAGTCGGGCGTCGTTGGCCCACCGGGGGTGGGGCGGCCGGCGTCCATAGCCGGTGAAGTTCCGTTCCAGGTGATCATATTTGCCGTCCATTGCGTGCTCCTGCTCTATAGCGCGACCATAACAGGCTCGGCCAGTCTCGTTACGACGGTGTCATCGCTGCGGCCGCTGTCCGCCATGATCACCGCTACCTCATTGACGTCGTCGAGCGACGTAAACGCGAAGTGCCAGACCGAGCGTCGATAGCACACGCCCTGGCCGCCGTCACTGGTAAAAGCGGAGAGCGTGGCGAGGTCGGGAAGGCCGTCTTCGCCGGGTAGTGCAACCGCGATCAGGTATGGAACCTCGCGCATCGGAATGAAGGTCTGATGGGAGTGCGGATGGCATTCCATCGTATCGATGGTGATAGACCGAGTGCGGCTCGGCTGCAAGCGGTTAATCCACAGACGCGGCGTAGTGCCAGCGTCGAGTCCGGCAAACGGCATTGAAAAATCGCGCCGTCGCTTTTCGGTCTTGTTTTCGAGAACTTCGCCATAGACCTCGAACGCGTTCGCGCTTAATGGCTTTACATCGATGTACGGTGCTGCGCCTGCCGTCGTCATATCAAACTGCCTTCCCTAAAGCACGTCGCGATGTTGTGAACATCGGTGTGCGACTAAAGAGTACCGTTAGCACGGTTCCCAAGACCAAAAAGCCCGCAAAAATCCACGCCGGCAGAGCGAATCCACCGCTGACCTGACGACTCCATCCCAGCAGACTGGGTGCGATCACACCAGACAGGTTAGCCAATGAATTAATGACGCCAATTGCCACGGCTGCCGCTGTGCCGGTCATCAATTCGGAAGGCAGTGTCCATAGCAGCGCGTTGGAAGCATAGACGCCCATCGCCGCGAAGCAGAGAGCGATCATGGCGGCCCAGTGCACGGGCAACAGGAACGCGAGAGCAATGAAACCGAGCGCACCGAACAGCGTCGCCGTGGCCAGATGCGCGACGCGTTCGCGATGGGTATCGGAATGGCGCGCCCATGACACCATTGCAATCACGCCAGCAAGATACGGTACGGCGCTCAGAAAACCAACCGTCGTATTGCTATAGCCAAAACTCTTGATGATCTGCGGCAAAAAGAACGCGATGCCGGTCGTACCAAATACGATGCAAAACAGCGTGCCGGCCAGCAGCAAGACAGCGCGGTTCGCGAACGCTGCTGACAACGGATAGCGTGCCTCTGAGTCGAGTGCGCGACGCTCGCTCTCGAGCATGCGTTCCAACCTGTCCTTGTCGTCAGGGCTCAGCCACGTCACGTCCGCGGGGTGATCGGCCAGCCACCATAGACAACCGATGCCGAGTACAACCGCGGGGATGGCTTCCAGTAGAAACATCCATTGCCAGCCGCGCAGGCCAGATACGCCGTTCATGCCGTCGAGGATCAGCCCGGAAATCGGACCGCCGATCAGGCCCGACAGTGGGATTGCAACGATGAAAATGCCTGTGACCCGTCCCCGGTAACTCGCGGTGAACCATCGGCTCAAGTAAACCACAATGCCCGGGAAGAAGCCTGCTTCTGCCATGCCAAGCAGGAAGCGCAGTACATAGAAACTCTTCTCGCCCGACACGAACATCATGGCGCCGGAGACCAGCCCCCAGGTCACCAGGATGCGTGCGATCCATCTTCTTGGCCCGACCTTCGAGAGTATGAAGTTGCTTGGCACCTCGAACAGAAAATAGCTGACGAAAAACGCACTCGCCCCGATTCCGTATGCCACGCTCGACAGCCCGACGTCCGCGTTCATTTGCAGCGACGCGAAGGCAATATTGACCCGGTCGACGAACGCGACGAAATAAAGCAGCATCAGGAAAGGCAGAATTCTCCATGCCACCTTTGGCATGACCGTTTGTTCGACACCGGAAAAGTTGACGCTTGCGACTTTATTCATTGGGGTGTCTCGGTCTGAGGGGGTTGGGCCGTTACGGCGCGCATCCGGTCTTCGGGATGCGATAACTGGCATTATCAAAAGCGGCCTTACAATAATCAACTATTGAAAATTATTCACACCGTATAAGAAAAGGTTATTGTGAACACGAGACTGCTGGGTATCTTCAGGACCGTCATGACGTCGCAGACCACGGTCGGTGCTAGCCGTGTGCTCGGGATCTCGCAGCCGGCTGTCAGCACTGCGCTCGGCCAACTTGAATCGGAACTTGGATTCCCGCTCTTCAATCGCGTGGGAAACCGGCTGGTCCCGCGCGAGGAGGCTAAGCTGCTGTTCAGCGCATCAGAAGCCATGTTCATGTATTCCGAGGCTCTCGACCAGACCGTCGAGGACATCAAGGAGAACCGCCTCGGACATGTGCGTGTGAGCGCCACGCCGCAGCTCGGGCACTCGATACTTCCGCAGGCAATTCAGCGTTTCATGATCGGCAAACCCGACGTAAAGGTGTTCTGCGACGTCGTCGATTCATTCAAGGTGATCGAAAGCGTTGAAGCGCTGGCGGCCGATTTCGGCCTGGCGATGGCGCTCGAACCCGAGCTTGACCAGTCGCTGAAGATGGTGAAGATCGCGTCGATCGAGATGGTTTGCGTCGTGCCCCATGGACATCCGCTTGCGCGGCGCAAACGCGTCGTGCCGGCCGATCTCGAGCCGTATCCGCTGATCGGTCTGTCGAGTCTGGCGCGCGTCAGCACGCAAATTGCTGCGGCATTCCGCGACGCCGGCGTGCCGTACCGCGTGGCTGTCGAGACACGCTATTCGGAGACCGCGTGCAGGCTGGTAGGCGCCGGCGCCGGTGTCGCGGTGGTCGACGCACTGTCGGCCGTCGCACATACCGGTCAGCAGCCGATTGTCGCGCTGCCGTTTCGGCCGAAGAACACGATCGACGCGTGGGCGATTTCCTCGAAAGACCGCCCTCTGACGCGACTCGCGGAAGCGTTGCTGGTTGAAACACGTGATGCGATAAAGGCTCTCCGGCCATAGGGCCCGTTAAACCTCAGATCCCAACCCGATCGGATTCGGGCGCGCGGGCGTGGTCGTCCGACTTTTCGGAAGTGGCGCTCCGTCTGTTCGCGCCCGTGATTAACGGGTCATGTAGGTCACGCTGCTCATTGCCCGATCGCGGGCGGTATGCGCTCATGCCAATCAGTCACCTGCTGATAAGCCTGACCGATACGCAGCGCCAGCGATTCATCATATCCACGGCAAACGATTTGCAGCGAGCTCGGCAAGCGCTCGGCGGTAAAGCCGTTTGGCAGCGACAGCGCGCACATATCGAGAAGGTTGACGAAGCGCGTGAGGCGGGTTGGTTGGTCGTTTTGATTCACCTCGCTGAGCGGTATGGCCACCGTCTCCGTTGTCGGTGTCAAGAACGCGTCCACCCCTGCCAACGCGGTTTTCATCCCCTGCTTCATCTGGTCCCGGCGGTGCAGCGTTGCCAGATAATCCTGAGCCGAGATGCGGGATGCACCAAGGATGCGAGAGCGGACCACTTCGTCGAGCGGCAGGCGCGGATCCTCGACGAGATGCCCGTGAGTGAAATACGCCTCCGCCATCGTGACGTTGGTCATTGAAATGAATTCAACGAGGCTAAACGGCAGAGCGATATCGACGATCTCCGCGCCGAGCCCGCTCAGCACTGCAAGTGAGCGGTCGTAAGCGTCCAGCACATCGGCCGCGACACCCAATCTTTCCTCGGACGGAAGGCGCGCGAGCCGCAGACCGCGGACGCCATGCTCCAGCGTCGAGATGGGATCGGCCGGCAGGTGGCCGCTCGTGCGATGATCGCGCGGGTCGGGGCCCTGCAGGAGATCGAAAAGCAGTGCCACGTCCCGAACTGTATGGGCCATCGGACCGGGCGTATCAAGAGTGGGGCTGAGCGGCAGGATGCCATACGTGCTGATTCGACCGATCGACGTTTTCAGCCCTGTAATGCCGCACCACGCAGCGGGCTGGCGGATCGAGCAACCGGTATCGGTACCCAGCGCCCAAGGCGCGAGGCGGGCCGCGACGGCGACGGCGGAGCCGCTGCTCGAGCCTCCAGGCGTGCGCGGCACGTCAGCGTCCCACGGATTCCACGGTGTGCCTCGATGCTGGTTCATCCCCCACGCGCCACAAGCGAATTCCACCGTGTGCGTTTTGCCAAGCACAATCATCCCTTGGCTCACCAGGCGACGCACGACCGTTGCCGTTACGGTCGCGCGATGATCGAGCCGGCTCGCGGAGCCGCCTGTCGTGATCCGTCCTTCGATGTCGATGATGTCTTTGATGGCCACCGGGATACCATGCCAAGGTCCCACCGCATGGCCCGAACGAATCGCCTTATCCGCTGCCTCAGCGGCGAGTCTCGCCTCTGGCGCATAAACCTCCACGAATGCGTGCAGCTTCGGGTCGTGCGTTGCGATACGCGCGAGCAGCGCATCCATCAAGTCCACAGGCGACAGACGCCGTGCCGCGATTTCCCGCGACAGGACATACGCGGGTGCGAGAGCAATATTGTCAGTCAAGTCAGGATCTCCACTTCATGCCGAGTACAGGCCCTCGACAGGTTCGTATAGGCAGCGCGGAACGGTGTGCACTTCGGTCTTACTGCATATTGACCAGAGTCGCATATTATTCGCAACTTCAGGCGTTGCGCACAGCCGCGTGACTCGAACAAAAAAGTCTACGGGATTCCCGGGGCGATTCAAGTATCAAGCGGCAGCTGAATTCGGCCTGCGAGCAATAAAGTCAATTTCGACGAGCGCGTCGCGCGCCAATCCAGTCACGCCTATACAGGTCCGCGCCGGCAATTTCCCGGGCGGGAAACAGGCAGCATAGACCGCGTTCATCGTCGCGTAATCTCGTTTGAACTCGGTCAGAAAGATCCGCACCGAGAGGACATGTTCGAGGCCAAGCCCGATCCCCTTTAACACGAGGACCAGATTGTTCATTACCTGGGTCGTCTGTGCGGCCACGCCTTCTGGAAGCGGTGCGCTGTCATCCTCCGGTGATGTCGGCATCTGGCCAGTGAGAAACACCCAGCCGTTTTGTTCGGTTGCATGCGAGAAGGGACCGACCGGGGTAGGCGCGCCCTCCACCATCCAGAACTTCGTTGATGAATCCATCTGCTGTCACTCCATGATCAAAGAAAAGCGTCGTATGAGTCCGCACCAGCAGCGCTCCCATACCTCGCGCTGGCACATCCGGCACGCCAGCCCATGTGCAACGCCCGCGGCCCGGACGAGAACGCTTAGCCCCCCGCGCCGCCAATGAAGACGTTCTTGCGGATCGAGCCATGCACGCCCCAGTTGCCGTCGACGACTTGCGTGACGCCGAAATCCGCGGCGACCGACATCAGCGCGATGGCCTCGTCCTCGCTCAGCCTGTGTACGGTCATCAGGAAGCGGCGCAGCTTGCGGAACGCATCACGCATCGCCTTGTCGAGGCTCGCGTGCTGTGCCACCTCGATCTGTCCGGCCGGACCGAGCTCCGCCAGGTAATTCGCGAAGGTGAAGCCGTACACCGACCATTGGTCTTCGGTTTCCAGCATCGGGTGCGTGAGGCCTTCGAGGATAGTGCCGCCCAGGTCGTTCCTCTTGTGCAGCACGAATTCGAAGTCTCCGGTCAGCGAGGTCTCGATGGCGGTACCGCCGAGCTCGCTGTCACCCTGTGCCGCATGCGGATCGCCGACGGAAAAAAATGCGCCTTCGACAGCGACCGGGTAGTACATCCGCGCCCCCTTGCCGACACGCCAGTCGTCGATATTGCCGCCGGTGTAGCTGGGTGGATTGGAGCTGACGTAGTCGACCTCCGTCGGCGCAAGTCCCATGGTGCCGAAATGCAGCCGGGCGGGTACCTTCACGTTCGACAGGATGCTTTCCCGCTTCTTGACCAGCGAATGATCGACCTTCACGCCGGGGTAGTCGATCGTCGTATGCACGATGCCGTCCGGATCCGTCTGCGGCGTCCACACGTAGTTGTAGACCGCACGTGCGAACGGCTCGCCCGAGGAATCGAGCTCGAAGATCGTCACGACTTCACGCGGCTTCGGCTCCTCGATCAGATCGCGATATTGGAAGCCCCAGGATGCGGCGACGTTCGAACCGAAACAGCGGCCGCGATAACACGCATTGCAGCTCGGCCGCGGCCGTACGTCGAGTATCCGCACTTCGAGCACGTCGCCGGGCTCGGCCCCTTCGATCGCGACCGGCCCGGTCAGCAGATGCACGCCGACACCTTCGCCGGAACCGACCGTAAACGGTCCATCGGTTGGCCCCGCGCCACGGCGCGGCATGGCCTTGTGCTCGCGGGTCCAGTTAAAAATACTTTCGGCGCCGGGGTCGCCCGCTACCATCCGTTCGTGATCGTCGTTCGCATGGTGAGTCAGCGTCTCGATCGTGATCCGGTCGCCGGAGCGCACCGTCAACGCGGGCGCGACTTTCTTGCTGAAGTAACCCCAATGAACCGTTTCAGGCGACACAGGCAAAGTATGGTGCTTCATGGTTGTTCGATTCTCGCAAAGGGCCGGGCAAAGCTGAACGGCGCGTGCCGTCACGACGCGACTTCGAGCCGATTGTCGGCGCCCATCACGTTCAGGAATCGCGCCGTCAACGGATCGCGCGGGTGTGTGAGCACTTCGTGCGCAGGCCCCTGTTCGACCACCGCGCCGCCGCTCATGAACACGACGCGATCGGCGACCTGATCGGCGAAGCGCAACTGATGCGTTGAGATGATCATCGTCAGACCGCCTTCGTCCACGAGGCGCTGGATCACGTCGAGTACTTCGCCGACGAGTTCGGGATCGAGCGCGGACGTCGGTTCGTCGAGCAGGAGCACGCGAGGATTGGGCGCAAGCGCGCGGGCGATCGCGACGCGCTGCTGTTGGCCGCCGGACAGATGGCGCGGCAACGCGTCGGCGCGATGACTGAGGCCAACGCGTTCGAGCAGTTCACGCGCCCGGCGCTCGGCATCGGCGGGCGCCATGCCGTGCACCCAGCGCAGCGGCCCCGCGATGTTCTCGCACGCAGTCAGATGGCTGAACAGGTTGAAATGCTGGAACACCATGCCGACGCCAGCACTCGCACGCTCATTGGCGATATCGCCCTGCGTCATCGGCTGACCATCGTCCCGAAAACCGAGGCGCTTGCCGCCGATGCGGATTTCCCCCGCATCCCACTGCTCCAGGTGGTTGATACAGCGCAGCAGCGTGCTTTTGCCCGATCCGCTCGGCCCGAGCAGCGCGATAACCTCGCCGTAGCGGACGGTGAGGTCGAAGCCGTCGAGCACCGTCTGCTCACCGTAACGCTTGCTCAGCCCCTTCACCTGCACGGTCGCGCTCTGCTTCTGGAGCGTCGCGTAGCGCTGCGCGCGCTCTGCGTGAACATCACGCTGAACGTCACGCGCGTTGGGCATGGGCACGGGCGACGGCGCCGGTTCGAGCAGCGCATCGGCGGGAAGTGTCGCGCCCGCGCCGGGTGGGTTCGCCGCAATTTGGGCACGGCGCCACGGCAGCAGCCGTGCAAAGCGTCCAGACGGGCTGCGATCGAGATCGAGTGACGTTTCGGCGAACAACTGGATCGCGGCGATCACGCCGGTCAGCACGAGATACATCAGCCCGGACGCGAAGAAGATCGAAAAGAAATCGAACGTCGACGACGCGAGCTGGGTGCTGCGCAAGGTCAGTTCGTCGACTGCGATCACGGATGCCAGCGACGAGTTCTTCAACGCGCTGACCGATTCGTTCCCGAACGCCGGTATCATCGTGCGGATCGCCTGCGGCGCGATCACGCGGCGCAGCAGCACGGTCGGCGTCATGCCGAGCGCCTGCCCCGCGAGCAGTTGCCCACGGTCGACACCGAGCACGCCAGCGCGCAGGATCTCCGCGATGAACGGCCCCTCGTTCGCCGCGAGCGCGAGACCCGCTGCGCCCATCGCGCTCAACTTCAAGCCGATGTGCGGCAACGCGTCGTACGCGAACACAAGTTGCAGGATCAGCGGCGTCCCGCGAAAAATCACCGTGTAGCCTCGCGCGATCGCGGCGAGCGGCCCCACCTTGCTCAGTTGCATGCTCGCGAGCACCAGTCCCACGATCAGACCGCCCGCCAGCCCGAGGGCCGTGACCGCGATCGTAAAACCGATGCCGCTTAGCAGATACGGCAGGCCGAGATAGTGCAGAAACAAATTCATCAGTTCAAGGCAACCAGCTTGGGGGTTTCGAGGTTTTCAACGCCGAGCGACCACTTCTTTAGCAAGTCGGTCTGGATGCCGGCCTTCTGGATCGCGACAAGCGCTGCCATCACGGCTGCGCGCATTGCCGGGTTGGTTTTCGGTACGCCGATACCGATCGAATACGGCAGCGTCACCGCACTGGCCTTTTCGAGTTGGTTCGGATACGCCTTGACTGCCTGGTCCACCGTGTTCACGTCGTTGATATATGTGTCGGCGCGGCCCGCGAGAATCGCCTGGATCGCGTTCGCGTTGTTGTCATACAGCTGCACGGCGGCTTCCGGCTTGTTCGCCGCCTTGCAGGCCGGCGCAAGATTCTGGATCAACGGCACTTCGACGTAGCCGGTGTTCTCGGCGGCAGTCGTGCCGCACATCGTCGGGTTGATGCCGCTGATCTTCTTCGGATTGCCCTTCGCTACGAGCACGCCGTCGAACACCTTCGAATAGGTGATGAAGTCCGCCGCCTTCGCGCGCTCTTCGGTCGCATACATGTCGGAGATCACGATGTCCGCCTGGCCGCTTTGCAGCGTCGGCAGCAGCGCGGCGAACGAGACCGGCTTGTACGCAATCTTGAAGCCGAGGCAGTTGCCAATCGCGTCGCCGAGGTCGATGTCGAAGCCGATATATTTACTCGGGTCATTCGGGTCCAGCGCTTCATAGCCCGGCGTGTGCGGATTGATCGCGTTGATCAGCGTCTTGCCCTTGAATTGCGGGTATTTCGCCTGTAGCGCCACGCATTCGGCAGGCGCCGGCGCGGCAGCCTGTGCGTGACCCGACAGCAGCAGCGCCAGCATACTGACGGCGCCAAGAACCAGCTCGCGCCAATGGCGGGCAAAACCGCCTGCGCGCCGCACTCGATGCCCATGATCGACAAGATTGGTATACATCCCTGAACCCCCTGAAGCGGCAGATGCCAATGGCCCACACCATGTACGCCTTGTTGCATCGCACCAGCGCGAGAGTATGTGAACGAAATTCCGCGGACTTGTCCCAGCGCGCACAAATGCTTGTACGGGGATGAAGGAGTTGGCATACAGCGAATCGCAGACGAGAAGCGGGCCAGAATTTCGCGCCGAGAGACGCAGGGGTAGAGTCAAGATGAAGCAAACCCGTTGCCTTGGCGGAGGCCGACATGAAGTTCTGCGGAATATCAAGCGCGACGCGCCGACTATCGGCTACCGACTGCTAAAGACGTGCCAGGCATTGGTGAAGTATTTGCGACGGTGATCATGCTGGAGACCGGAACGGTGGCACGGTTTGCCAGCGTGGGGCAGTTCAGTTCGTACTGTCGTTGCGTCGATAGCGTAGGGCAAAGCAACGGCGGGGAGAAAAGCGAAGGCAACACCCGCGACGGCAATGCATGCCTCGCGTGAGCGTCCATCGAGGCGACGAACTTTGCACTGAGGCAATGCGCGCCGGCACGGCGTTTCTATGAACGCATGTAGCGCGCGACCAACCGGATCGTCGCGCTCAAGGCCGTGGCCCACAAACTTGCGCAAACCTGCGCCCGGCGCCGTCCAGCCCGAACTTCACCGACCAGCGCAGCACCGTCTCGTATGTAAGCTGAATGCCGCGTGCGGCCAGCAGTTGCTCGACCATGCGCAGGCTGAGCGGGAAACGGTAGTACAACCACGCCGCACAGCTAATCACATCGGGCGGGAAGCGATAGCCCGCAAGTTCGCAGTACCCGCCCGGCTATGCCGTCATGTCGATCGCTTGTGTTGACCGCAGCACGGATGTTGCATTGCGCGGCGAACCCGTGCTTATCCCCGTGTGCGTATTGGTGCTTACATCAACACCTGGCCGCCATCGACCACCAAGGTCTGCCCGGTGATCCAACCCGCGTGCGAGCTGGCGAGAAACAGCACCGCATTCGCGACCTCTGCGGGCGTCCCGAGCCGGCCGAACGGAACCGAACGCAGTATCCGCTCATATAGCTCGGGATCGGAAGTCTTGCGCTGTTCCCACGATCCACCGGGAAACTCGATCGAGCCGGGCGCAACCGAGTTGACACGGATCCGGTCCGGCGCGAGCGTCAATGCATGGGAGGCCGTGTAGTGTACGACCGCTGCCTTGATCGCCGCGTAAGACTGGGTGCGTGTCGACGGACGCAGCGCTGAGATGGACGTCACATTGACGATGGCGGCGTTGGCCGACTGCCGCAGGAATGGAAGCGCGGCATGACCCGCTCGCACCGTTGCCATGAGGTCGACCTGGATGCCGGCCTCCCAGCCGGCTTCGGTATCCCCACCTCCGAAACCGGACGCGTTGTTAATCAAAATGTCGATACCGCCGAGCGCGTTGCCGGCCATCGCAATGTAAGCGGTGATCGCCTCGCCGTCAGCGAGATCGCAAGGTGCGGTATGGACCGGACGGTCATAGACGGCCAGTTCGGCCTCCACCGCTTTCAATCCTTCCAGGTTGCGTGCACAGACGGACACGGCGGCGCCTGCCTGCGCGAACCCGAGCGCGATGCTGCGGCCGATACCGCGCGAGCCCCCCGCGACGACGACACGTTTACCGTTGAAATCGAAACCCATGTTTTTGCCCTCCAGGACAGCTAAACCAGCACGTGACCGCCGTCGACAACAATGACTTGCCCTGTGCTGAAGCCCTGCTGCATCAGGTAAAGATACGTTTGCGCGACGTCGCTCGCCTCCCCAACCCGCCGTACCGGCATCTTCCCGGAGATATGGTCGTAGAGACTCTCGCGATCGGCTTTGCTCATGTTGTCCCACAGCGCGGTACGCAAGACGCCAGGTGCCACGGCATTCACACGGAGCGGTGCAAGCTCGACGGCTAGTGTCCGTGTGAGTGATTCAATCGCCCCCAGGATACTGGCCGGGATTGCCCACGTAGGCAGTGGACGCGACGAGGCCACTCCGCTCGTAAGGGTGATGGAGCCGTTCGCGCGAATGAGCGGGGCTGCATATTTGACGGCCTTGAGCGCCCCCCAATAGCGCACCTCGAAGGCCCGCTGCGCGGCTTCGATGTCGAGTTCAGCAAGGGTTTGCAGGAACAACGACTCCCCGGCGGTGTAGACGAGGTGGTCTAGCTCACCGATGCGTGCAAAAAACGCGCGCACTTGCCCCTCGTCGGTAAAGTCGAGTGACTCGCCGCGCGTGCCTCGAGGTAGGCGCTCAAGTGCGGCAGCGACGCGCTCCGGCCTGCTCGAGGCGATGATGACTTCGGCTCCGGAACGCGCCGCAGCTTCGGCTACGGCAAAGCCAATTCCTGACGTGCCCCCGGCCACAACGACCCGGCTTTGTTGAAGAGTAATGCTGGTAGATTGGCTGTTTCCCATGCTTGAAGTTTCCGTGAGAGAGCGGTCCACGCGGTGGCGTCCAGCGTAACGCAGCATGTACTGCTGAACCACAGATCGACGCGCTACCGCGGCCGCGTCCGAGTGTACGGGATTTGTGGAAATCGCGTTGAAGGCGCCGCGCGAGAGTACATTTGAGTACATTTTTCGGGAGCTTCGCATTCGGTGGACCAAGGTGACGTGAGCCTTGTCACCGCGACGGCGCGCATTGGCTCAGAAGGCTGTAGACGGATCTTGGGTGAGTTCGGAAAAGCGATGCCACGTAGCAAATCGCAAGGCCAACTGTTTGCGAAAAGTAAAGTAGCAGATGTCGCCTGATGGCGAATGCTGCGGATCGGGCCTTGGCTCGAGAGAAAAGTCTGAGTGCGTTCAGGCTTTCGAAATCCATGCATGCGACGCTCGCGTGCGCGCGTCGGCTGATGGCTATTTTTCGCGCGATTATTCATTCGTGCGGAGGCTTTCAAAAACACATGATTAACGTGCATCAACTCGGGGACCTCCGCCAATCGCGGCGCGATAGCTGCGAAGCTGGTCTGTCACGATCTTGCGCGGTACTTCGCGGCACGAGGCGAGTACGCGTTCGAAGAAGCGCTTCGGTACAGCCTTGTCGCGACGTTGTTGCAGCAGGAGATCGAGTTCGGCGCCTTGTTGATTTCACGCGATGCGCAAAACTCGCGCCAAACTCATCACACCAGCGGCGAATCGTTTCGAAGCTGACGACCACACCGCGTTCGAACGGCAGTTCTTCGATATCGCGTAGGCTAAAGTGAATCAACCATGACGATAATTGACCCGGTAGAGCGGCAGCATGATCTCAAACCTCGACGTCTTGCAGACGACACCGCGTGTAGCTCAGCAGCGATGCTCGCGTGGATGATCGAAGAGAAGGGGATTGCACCGCATATTCGGGTCTGGGAGAAAACGACGCGCAAGGACAATACATTGTCTAGCAGCAAGTTTCAGTGGGATGAACAGGCCGATGAATATCGCTGCCCCACCGGGCACGCACTACGCAGTGATCGTCGTAAATTCAGAAATCCGCGCTCGCCAGTCACGATGGCTGACACGATCATCTATCGGGCAAGCCAGCTCGACTGCGAGAGCTGTTGGATGAAAGATCGCTGCTGTCCGAACACACCCATTCCGCAAGATCGCCCGCTGCATCCATGAAGCTGCGCGTGACGAAACGAGGCGTATTGCGAAGGCGTCTGAATACAACCGCTCTTGCCGTGAGCGAAAGAACGTGGAAATGATCTTCGCTCATCTCAAACGCATTCTGAAGCTCGACCGTCTCCGATTGCGAGGTCCAAGCGGTGCCCATGATGAGTTCCCGATGGTAGCGACTGCGCAAAATTTGCGAAGATTGACCAGGTGGCTCCTGGCAGGAAGCAAGCAGATGAACCAGGCAGTTGCATGACGAGCAACGGGAACCGTTGCTTCGTTCAAGTCGCCGCTTCGCCGATCGCCACAACTCGAAAACGTTCTGCCAACTCCTGCATCTCCGACCACAATTCGACATTTTTCCAATGTGAGGGACTTCCCCATCTTGAGGCAACGTTCAGGTCGCATGGCATCGAGTGCCAGGATTGAGGTGTCAGCCATCAATCTGAACAGGAGGGGAAGTCATGGACCGCCTTGCTACGGTCGGCATCGACCTCACAAAGAATGTGTTCGCGCACCCTGCAAGTCACGTAAGTTTCCGTTCCACTGGAGCAGGTATGAGCTGCCACCCAACAGCTATTCAGCATCCTCGATAGCGGCCGTTCGTAGTCGTTCAACATCACTGCATGTTGCCCGTAATTCCACGTCGCGGAGCCACTCACACTGCGCGCCGCACGGTGGCCAACGTTGCTGCTGTGCCAAGCGTCAGGATCTGGGCGTCGCGCTCGTCGCGTTCATCGCGATTGGCAAATGCGACGACCGAGCGCGTGCCGTCATGAGCGATGAAGCGAAGGACGTAAGGGCGAATTGCAGATATCGGTGAGGACTGTGAAGCGCATGAGACACGAACCCGTGCGAGTGCGGCTAACGACATGATGACTTCCAATCGGACAGCGAGACAACCGGGCGCCCTGCTTCTGAAGATCCAGCTGCGGCACCGCCGCAACCACTACGCCGTTCTCCGCAGAAACCTTAGCTTCGGCGACCAATGGTTGTTGCACGGTTGCCCGTTTCCACGCGCCAACCTCGCTCACTCTCTCGACGCATCGACGTCGAGGAGCATCCAAATTTCTTTCAAATAAAAAACTAACATTACTTTTAGCTTTCATATATAAAGGCAAAGCATGTTGCGAACAGCCTTGTCTCGCTCCATGTCCTCGGCCCGCCGGCATTGCCAGCGGGCCTTTTTTTCGCAGCGAAATAATGTCGGCGCTTACATACAGGCAGCTTTCATATTAAGAATTACGTGGTGATAACCCCAATAATTCTTTCACTTGACTTACTTGATATATCACATACTGTATGGGGTGGATCACCGGTTATCGTGCCGGTGGCGGGCGGAGAAGCCACCTTGGCCCCGCAAACATCAGGCAGCAAGACCTAGGAGACAGTTATGAGCGCGGATCTACAGGGAGGGGCGTCGTCGTGGAGGGCGTCGCCGTGGGTGCAACTCGTATTTGGTGTGATTTGCATGGCAATGATCGCGAACATGCAGTACGGCTGGACGTTGTTCGTGAATCCAATCAATGAGAAATACCAATGGGGTCGCACGGCGATCCAGGTTGCATTCACCATCTTCGTGGTGACGGAAACGTGGCTCGTGCCGATCGAAGGTTATCTCGTTGACAAGTACGGTCCGCGTCCCGTCGTGGTCGTCGGCGGCCTGCTCTGCGCAGCGGCATGGGCGCTCAACTCGGTGGCGTCGTCGTTGCCGCTGCTGTATATCGCGGCCGCCATTGGTGGCGTCGGCGCGGGCGCAGTGTACGGCACCTGTGTGGGCAACGCGTTGAAGTGGTTTCCCAATCGTCGCGGGCTCGCTGCGGGCATAACCGCGGCCGGCTTCGGCGCAGGCTCGGCGGCCACCGTCGTGCCGATTGCCAGCATGATCAAGAGCAGCGGCTATGAAGCCACGTTCCTCTGGTTCGGTCTTGGCCAGGGCATCATCGTTTTTATACTCGGTCTCGCGCTGCTCGCGCCGCCGGCCACTCTGCTCGCGTCGGCGAAGAGCGCGGTGCAACGCGTGGTCTACAACGCGACGCCACGCGAAGTGATTAGTTCACCGGTGTTCTGGGTCATGTACCTGATGTTCGTGATGATGGCTGCGGGCGGCCTGATGGCGACCGCGCAGCTCGGACCGATCGCAAAAGACTTCGGTCTGCACGATTCGCCGGTTTCACTGCTCGGATTGACCTTGCCCGCACTGACCTTCGCGCTGACTATCGACCGCGTGTTGAATGGTCTGACCCGGCCGTTCTTCGGCTGGATCTCGGACCGCATCGGCCGGGAAAATACGATGTTCATCGCGTTCGCCATCGAGGCGGTCGGTATTCTGGCGCTGTCGAAGTACGGTCAAAGCCCGGTTGCGTTTGTCCTGCTCACCGGCATCGTGTTCTTTGCATGGGGCGAAATCTACAGCTTGTTCCCCGCCACTTGCGGCGACACGTACGGACCGAAATTCGCCGCCACTAACGCGGGGCTGTTGTATACGGCGAAGGGAACGGCCGCGCTGCTGGTGCCATTTACCAGCGTCGTCACGGCGATGACGGGCAGCTGGCACGCGGTGTTCATGCTCGCGTCCGGAATGGCCGCAGTGGCGGCACTGCTCGCCCTATTCGTGCTGAAGCCGATGCGTCGCGCCTATGCGGAACAGCACGCTACGCCGGCTCTGGAGATGCCGTACGGTCCAACGTTCGTCAGTGACTCGGCTCGAGTTTCGGCCGACGGCGGATAATCGGCGAGACAGTTGAGCGGTTCCCGGTCGACTGTGAGCGCGAGGTTCCGGGCAGTCCCTTCCTGGTCCTGAACCACGATGATTTCCGTATCCGATCTCGGAGGGAGAGAGATGACGCGGTTCGTTCACGGCGGCAGCCGTCCGCGAAGTTTTCTCCTTCCTGATGCACTCGACGACTACGTAACGGATACGAATCGCGTGCGTGTCGTCGATGTATTTGTAGATGAGCTGGATTTTCGGCAGCTAGGGACGGAGGGCAGCGAGCCTGCGCTCATATACCGTCCTTCGTACCACCCCGAGGTGACGCTCAAGATCCATATCTACGGTTAGCTCAACCGCATTCAATCCAGTCGCCGGCTCGAACGTGAAGCGCCGCGCACCGCGCTATTCAAACCCAAAAAGCTCCACCGGATTGTCGATCAGCAACAGCCGTCGTGCTGCTTCGACATGCACGATATCGGCAATCAGATCGACCAGATCGCCATCGTAGTCGAATGGATGAGGGAATAACGTTGCGAGAATAAATCGGTTCAGTCGCGCAGTGCGCTCGGATAAAGTGGTTTGACCTCGCCTCGGCAACCTCTGCCTATCAGGCCCGACCATAGAATTTCTTCTCCACAGGACCAGCCCATGACGACATCGAATTCACGCACCGCCGAACATGTAATCGACCGCCAATTCCTCGACCGCTGGTCGCCGCGCGCTTTCCGTTCCGATCCCATTCCCGAGGCAACCCTGCTGACGCTTCTGGAAGCGGCCCGCTGGGCACCCTCCTCCTATAACTCCCAACCCTGGCGGTTCGTCTATGCACGACGCGATACGCCTCATTGGGAACAATTCGTCGGGTTCCTTAACGAATTCAATCAGAGCTGGGCGAGACACGCTGCGGCCATTATCATCGTGCTGTCGAAGAACACGTTCACGCCACCCGGCGGCGCAACTGAAGTCCCCGCTCCCACTCATTCGTTCGATACCGGCGCCGCGTGGGGCTATCTGGCGCTCCAGGCCAGTCTCTCCGGATGGCATGCGCACGGGCTTGCCGGCATCGAACGCAAAAAGATCCGCCAGGCGCTCGCGGTCCCGGACGCCTATTCGATCGATGCCGCCATCGCGATCGGCCGCGCGGGCGACAAGTCATCACTGCCGGAGGCATTGCAGGCGCGCGAAGTACAGAGCCAGCGCAATCCGCTGTCCGCCATTGCGTCAGAAGGGCGACTCGCGCTCTGACGAGAGGATTCAGCGAGGCGAGCATGAAGGCCCGCCTCGTCGAATTTCAATGCGCCCGAATCAGCAACTCGTAGCTCGCGTCCTGGCTCGCGGTCGACTGCCGTTCGCGGCCCCAGCCGATGGCCTGCCGATATTGCCCGAACACTGTGTCAACGGCCTCGCCGGCCGGCATCGGCTCGACCTGCGGCGCCACGAACAGCGCGTCTTCAGGGCAATACAGCTCGCACATGAAGCAGGTCTGGCAATCGCTCTGACGGGCAATACGCGGCGCGCCATTTTGCACGATGTCGAACACATTGGTGGGGCACGCGCGCACACAGATGTTGCAACCGGTGCAGCGCCCGCTGTCGACGATTTCGATCATGCCGGCACCCCTTCGACTTTCGCTACTGGCCGCGACACGGCCAGTCTGTCGATCCAGACTTCATCCAGCCCGCCGCTCAACAAACGCTGCCCCTGCGATGGGTCGAGCGCGGCGTGCTCGCGGCGCCGATGCATTCCACGCGTCTCGGTGCGCTGCTGCGCGCTGCGATACATCCAGCGCGAGGTGGCCAGCATCGCTGCCGCCTCGCGCGCGCGCACGGCCTCCAGCGCGCTTCGCGCCGGCGCGGCGCCGCGCACGCGATGCCACAGCGCATCGAGTCGTGAGAGCGAGTCGTCGAGCAGATCGCCCTCGCGGGTCCAGTTGCGCTGCGTCGGAAACACCTCGTGCTGCACGCTGCGAATCACCTCGTTGCTGTCGTACGGCGCCGCGCCGCCGCCGTCGCGCAGCCCTGCGCCGCCCGCTCGCAGTACCCGGCCCTGACGGCCGGCGCGGCCACCTGAACGGGCGTAGTCCGCCGCGCCCGCGCCGGCCCAGAAACCGGACGCCATCGCCCACGCCGCGTTATGGCTGCCACCGCCGGTAAAGCCGCCGCAGATCAGCTCGCGCGTGGCTGCGTCGCCGGCGGCATACAGCCCCTCGGCGGAAGTCGCGCACGTCTTATCGATCAGATGGAGGCCGCCGGTTCCACGCACCGTTCCTTCCAGACGTAGCGTGACCGGGAAATGCTGCGTGAAGGGGTCGATGCCGAGCCGGTCGAATGGCAGGAAAAAGTTCGGCTGCGCCGTGCGCATCCATGCGCGAATCTGTTCGTCGGCGCGATCGAGGCAGGCAAACACGGGCTCGCTCTGCAACGTTTGCGCTATCACGCCACGCCCGTGCGACGACCCCGCGCCCGGAATCACGGAACCGTCCCGGTAGTAGAACGTCGCCCAGTTATAGAACAGCGATTTCGTTACCGATGAAAACGCCGGTCCAAGCCCATACGCATTCGAAAACTCCATGCCCGATAGCGCCGCCCCTACTTCGGCGGCCATCAACTGGCCGTCGCCGGTGAGCACGTTGCAACCGAGCGCATTGCTGAGAAACGCGCAGCCGCCCGTCGCGATCACGACCGCGCCCGAGCGCACGATCCACGCGTCGCCGGCCTGGCGATCGACGCCGGCCGCGCCGGCCACCGCGCCGTGCTCGTCGACCAGCAGTTCCAGCGCCGGGCTGTGATCGAGTATGCGGACGCCGGCTTCCTTGGCGCGCTTGCGCATCAGGCGCATGTACTCGGGTCCCTGCAACGACGTGCGTCGTTGTTCGCCGGATTCATCGACGGGGAACGGATAGCCCCACTCGGCCAGTTGCTGCGCATTGATCCAGGTCTGCTCGAGCACGCGATCCATCCAGGTCTGTTCGGCGAGTTCTCCGCCCAGCTTGAAGCGACTTGCCTTCGCGTTGCCGCGCGCGTCGCCGTCGGGCGGCACGTACCAGACGCCTGTGCCGGCCGGCGCGGTCGCGCCCGAGGTGCCGCAAAACCCTTTGTCCGCCAGCACCACCCGCGCGCCGCGCGCGGCCGCGCTGATCGCCGCCCATGCGCCCGCCGGACCGCCGCCGATCACGAGGACGTCGGTATCGTGCCGCAACGCATTGTCCGCGGCCGTCACTGAAGGCCGGCCATGTTTTCCCGCACTGTCCGTCATGAAGGAGATTCCCTTAGATGATGTGCCGACTGCTTGAAGAAGCTGAACGCTCAACGTTCGCCTTGCCAGGCCGTCAGCCGCCGTTCCGCCAACATGACGGCGTGATTGAACACGAGACCGAGTAACGCGAGCGTGACGATGCCGGCGTACATCTTCGGAATCTCGAACGTGAACTGCGAATAGTTGACGAGGTAGCCGAGGCCCGCCTTCGCGCCCACCATCTCAGCCGCGATCAGCACGAGGATGGAATACGCACCGGCGACGCGAATGCCCGTGAAGACAGTCGGCACCGACGCCGGCAGCACGACCTTGCGGAATAGCTGCAACGGGGTCAGCCCCATCGAGAGCGCGGAGCGGATCAGCAATGGATCGACATTGCGCACGCCGCTCACGGTATTGAGTACGACAGGCCAGATGCAGGAGTACACGACCATCGAGACCTTCGAGGTCTCGCCCATGCCCAACACCAGCACAAAGACAGGAAGCAGCGCGAGCGGCGCGGTATTGCGAAACAACTCGAGCAGCGGATTGAGAACCTCGGCAAGCGTCCGGTACCAGCCGATGACAAGTCCCAGTGGCACACCGACGGCCACCGCAATCGCAAAGCCACCCACGGCCCGCGTCGCGCTTGCAAACAGATGATCGGAGAGCTCGCCTGAACGCACCATCTCGAACAGCGCGCCGAGCACGGTCGAAAACGGCGGCAAAAACGTCGCATCGACCCATCCTGCGCGCGGCAGAATCTCCCACAGCGCACAGAAGGCGACGATCGCGACGCCGCCACGCAGCACGCGCGGCAATGCAGTTACGACACCAGAAGCAAGCGAATTCGCCGACGAGAATCGTGTCGATAAGGTACTCATCACTCAGACTCCCTCCTGTATCAAGCCGCGTGTGCAACCGCGAGGCGCGAAGTCGCCCGGCGCTGATGCGTCAATTGCCAGATCTCGTGTCTGAGCCGAACGAATTCCGGCGTCGAGCGCAAGTCCTCGGAGAGGTCACCGCGCGCCAGATGCACATCGAGCGCATGGGTGATGCGACCGGGCGCGGCCGCCATCACGAGAACCCGTTGACCGAGATAGATCGCCTCGTCGATTGAGTGCGTGATGAATACGACGGTCGTGCCGGTGCGCTGCCAGATGCGCAGCAGTTCGTCCTGCAAGGTCTCGCGTGTCTGCGCATCGAGCGCGGCGAACGGCTCGTCCATCAGCAGCACGGCCGGCTCGAAAGAGAGCGCGCGAGCAATCGCGACGCGCTGCTTCATGCCTCCGGATAGCTCATGCGGATAGCGGTCGCCGAACCCGCCGAGGCCGACCAGTTCAAGGAAAGAACGGGCACGCCCGGCGCGCTCCGCTTTAGCAACGCCTTTCGCCTCCAGACCGAACTCGATGTTGCCGAGCGCCGTCTTCCACGGAAAGAGCGCGTATTGCTGGAACACGATGCCGCGATCGAGCCCCGGCCCTTCAATCGCCTGGCGGTCGACGAGTATCTGCCCGCGATCCGGCTTCGCGAGGCCTGCGATCAGATCCAGCAAGGTCGTCTTGCCGCAGCCGCTCGGGCCGACCAGCGTAATGAACTCGCCCGCCTGCACAGTGAAGGACACGTCCTCCAGCACGCTGAAGTGTCCGCGTCGCTTGAGATGAAACCCCTTCGTGACATTGCGCACGCCGATTGCAGCACCCATATTCGCGGGCCTCGTGATTCCATGCAGTGGCCGCCTAATGCGCCGCCACTGACTGGTTGAGCGGATTGAACTGGTTCGAATAGATGTTTTCGGGCCTCACCTGTTCGGGCTTCAACACACCATTCTTCACATACCAGTCGATGTACGTCGTGAAGTCGTTGGCGTCGATCAGGCCGCCCTTGCCTCCCACACCGGCCGATTTCCAGTAGTTGACGATCGAAGTGTCTTCATTGCGATGCCGCGTCTCCACGATCTTCTTCAGACGGGCGACCACTTCCGCACGCGGCGTGTTCTTCGCCCATTCGATCGCGCGGGCCGTTCCGTCGACGAATTTGCGCACCGTATTCGGGTTCTGCGCGATGAAGCGATCCGTGAACAGATAGCTCGCGTAGCCGAACGAGCCGAACAGCTGATAGTCGGTGGTGAGCAACGTCGCGCCGCCGTCCGCGAGCAGCTTGTCTTTGATGATGTCTTCGAGGAACACCGCATCCAGTTGCTTCTGCCTGAGCAACTGTGCGAGATTGACCGGCGGCGCCGCGACGAACACCACCTTCTGGATCTCTTCTTTGGACAGACCTGCCTTCTCGAGATACGCGGTCACCAGATACTGCTCGTAAGCGCCCGGCGTGTTCACGCCGACCTTGCGGCCGATCAGGTCACGCGCACTGTGGATCGGACTGCCTTGAAGCACGAACAGTCCACCATTGGTCTCCTTGTCGGTACCAACGTAGGAAATCACCGCCTTGACCGGCGCATGCGCCGCCACCAGTTTGACGATCGAACCGTTGAACGCACCGCCGAAGTCGACGTCGCCGGTAACCGCCGCCTGGATATCCTGCGGTCCGCTGATCGTATTGCCCACCCATTTGAGTTTGATCGGCGCAAGGTAGCCGAGGTCTTCGGCGAGTTCGGGATACAACACCTTGCTGGCCCACCCCTGATAGCGCAGTTCGAGCTTCTCAGGGGTTTGCGCCAACGCCGGGCTTGCTGAAGCCGCGACGCCCGCGGCGAGCGCCGACAGATAAAACAGGCGCGCAACACGATGCCGCAAGTCACGTGCGGTTTGCTTCATGCTTCGATCTCCGTGATCCGACGAGGAAGGCGTGCGTGCGCGGTTCAGAACACGCCGTCGTGTTCCAGCGTGATGCGATGAATACGCCGGCGCGCCGAGCCGTAGTCTCGCGCCGCGTAATGTTGGACCTGACGGTTATCCCAGATCGCGACATCGCCGGCACGCCATTCGAAGCGGGCTTGTACTTCCGGCGTCTTGATGAGGTCGTAGAGATAGTTCAGCAGACTCTGGCTTGCCGTTTTCGATACGCCGAGCAGATGGCTGGTATGCCCTTCATTGACGAACACCAGCTTGCGGCCGTTCTCCGGATGCGTCTTGATGACTGGCACTTCAATGGGCGGATATTTTTGCGCGGCATCGCGCACGCGTGCCAACCCGGCCTCCACACTCTGCTCGCTCGTGCCTTCGGGAATGTCGTAACCGCTCAGCAGATCGGACAGCGCGTTCTTCTTGGGCGACGCAAAGAACGTGTTCACCGCTTTCAGCTTCTCGAAGTAGCGGGCCAGATCGGGATCCAGCAAGTCGTAGACTGCCGCCGACGAGGTCCAGATCGTGTCGCCGCCGCCCCCCTCAGGAATCTCCTGCGCGTGGAGGACGGTGGCCTTCGGCGGCTGCGGTTGCCATGAAACATCCACGTGCCAGTTGTCGGTGCCGCCGGACTGGGTTTTATCGCTGTGGGCGATGACTTCGATCTCCGGGAACCCCGCGACGGCCGGCAGATAGATATTCTTGCGAATGGGCGTGCCGAAGATGCGCGCAAGCGTGACGTGCTGTTCTGGCGTAAGCGTCTGCTCGCGAAAAAAGATCACGCCGTGATCGACCAGTGCCTGCCTCACCGTTTGTTGGTTCTCATCGCTGAGCGGCTGCGACAGGTCGACGTTCTCGATCACTGCGCCGATCAGCGGCTTGTAGCGGCGTACGCGAAGTTCCTGGTGAACGGTGGATGGCGATTGCTGGCGGTCGAGCACTGTACTCATGACGTCCTCCTTGGGGTCGATGGCGTAATTCATGAAAGCAGCATCGATGCGGCATCGGCAACCAACGATTCAGCTCATGCTTATGCGTTGTCGGGCGATTCGATTAGTCGCCGTCGCGGCAAAAAAAGTCCACCAGAGAAGCGCTTTGGTTCGAATAAAAGCTTATTTCTAAGCCCGCTTGTGTTTGCCTATAGTCGAAGGTCGGGTCGTTGCTCCGCAAGACGTCGATTCTGGACGGGCGATCCGTCGTTCGCCCCATTGCTGTCAATACACGCCGATTGCATTCGGGCGACGCTGCCGTGAAGCAACGCGCTGAAACTGCAAAGCAAAGCATAAAAAACTGTTTGTCATTGCGATGTCAAACGGCCTTTAATAACAGGCTCGCCTTCGTGACATGCCGAAGTTGACCAATGTCTGCCCCCGCATCGGGGTATCGCTGAAGTAGCAATCGTGTGTCAGGACTCGTCTCCGCATGGCGGGTTGATTTGTACCGGCTCCATATCGGAGCACTCTTTTTTCATGGCTGATATGGAACCGACATGGCTGACTTAACTTCTTCTCGCAACAGCTATGTCTCTTCGAAACGAATGCGTGCAGGTGTTTCGAGAGGTGCGCTTTATAGTTGGCTCTCCTGGATTGTTCCAGTTCTGGTCCTGGTGCTTTGGGAGGCTGCGGCGCGTATTGGACTGATTGCGCCTCAGGTGCTCCCGGCTCCAAGCAGTGTCGCGGAAACCGCATTGGATCTGACCAGAAACGGCGATCTTTTCGTTCACCTCGGCGTCTCGCTTCTGCGTGCAATGGCGGGCTTCCTCATTGGGGGAATCATCGGCCTCGCGCTTGGCATCATGGTCGGCTTCTCACCGCTGGCACAGGCCCTTTTCGACCGTTCGATCCAGATGGTGCGCGCGGTCCCTTTCCTTGCGATGCTGCCGCTCGTCATCGTCTGGTTCGGTGTGGGCGAGGTTGCGAAAATTTTCCTTGTCGCGCTCGCGGTCCTGTTCCCCATCTATATCAACACCATGCTTGGCATCCGCCAGATCGATCCGAAGCTGATGGAGCTCGCCAAGGTTATCGGGCTGAACTGGACCGCGATCGTGCGACGGATCATTCTGCCCGGAGCGATGCCGTCGATCCTCACGGGCGTACGTTATGCGCTCGCTCATGCCTGGCTCGCGCTGGTCATCGCCGAAACACTCGCGACCACAAAGGGCATCGGCTTCCTCGCAATGGATGCCCGCGAATTCCTCCAAACCAATGTCATTTTGCTGACCATGATCATCTACGCGATCATCGGCGTCGTAGCGGACGCGCTGGTACGGGTGCTTGAAACCCATTTCCTCTCATGGCACGCGAATTACGCCAAAGGAGAGCAAAAGTGAGCCAAAGCATCGCACTGCCCCGTGGTTCCGAAGTATCGGCACTCGTCAACGAAGATCGCGTCAGTCAGTCCGCGCTGGGCGTATCGGTACGTGGCCTGCGGCGCTGCTATGGCACGCGTGTCGTCATCGATGCACTGGATCTTGATATCCACCAAGGCGAATTCGTCGCGCTGCTGGGTGAAAGCGGGTGCGGGAAGACCACCCTGCTGCGCGCGCTGGCAGGCCTCGATCTGCCCGACGCTGGGCAGATCCGCGCGCCCGAGCGTCCTTCCGTCGTGTTCCAGGAGCCTCGTCTACTGCCTTGGGCTAGGCTGTGGGAGAACGTCGCTCTAGGTCATGAAACCACTGTCGGCCGAGCCGGCGCGGCTCGTGCCCTGGCCGAAGTCGGGCTTTCCAGCCGGGAGAACGACTGGCCCCGCAATCTCTCAGGCGGTCAGGCGCAACGCGTCGCGTTGGCGCGGGGCCTCGTTCGCGATCCCGCCCTTCTGCTGCTGGACGAACCGTTTGCGGCGCTCGACGCGCTCACGCGGATCAAGATGCACGGTCTCGTCAAGGAGCTCGTTGCCCGCCACCACCCGGGCGTGCTGCTCGTGACGCATGACGTCGACGAAGCGCTCACGCTCGCCGACAGGATTCTCGTCATGCGCACTGGGCGCATCGCTGCTTCTTTCCGACCCAAGAACCACACGCCACAGGAACTGCGGTCCACGCTGCTCGCAGAACTGGGCGTTCTGTCTCACTGATCGATTTCCTGCACGACTCCAAGGACCTGACAAGGATGAATGATTCTTCACTGAGCCGCCGCCAACTATTGCGCGCGGCGGGTGGCCTGCTGGCCGGCGCCGCCGCCAGCAGCCTGTTCCCAGCGCGGGCAGCCGAGCCGCGCAAGCTGACACGCAACACCGATACGGTTCGCATCGGCTGGGGGTACGGCAGCCTGCCGGACATTGCCAAGCAACGTGGCGTGTTCGAAAAGACGCTCGCCGCAAAAGGCATCAAGGTCGAATGGATCGGTCCGTTCCCGAACCATGCGCCGTCAATTCAGGCAGTGGTCGGCGGCAGTGCGGATTTCGGCTTCTGGGGATCGACTACGCCTGCATTGGCCGCCATGCTGGCCGGCTCACCTATCGTCTTCAATGCGTTCGACGTCTATTCCCCACGCTCGACTGCCATCATCGTGAAGAAATCGAGCGGCATCAACTCGGTCGCCGATCTGGCGGGCCGCAAAGTTGCCATCAACCGTTCGGGGCTTGGCGAATTCCTGCTCATTGCAGCCCTGGAAAAGAACCACATTGACCGCGACAAGGTCGAGTTCGTTTATCTGAATCCGCCCGATGCCGCGCCCGCGTTCGCGCAAGGCAAGGTCGACGCCTGGTCGATGTGGTCGCCGGCGGTGGATATCGCGCGTAATTCGAACGACGCCAAGGACATCTTCAACGAGGGACGCGACCTCGATTTCCTGATTGACTACAGTTCGCTGGTAACGCGTCGCAAATTCACCGAAGAGAACTCCGAACTGATTCGCGCGGTAATCGACGCGTACTACGTCGAAGGCTCCTGGCAGTCGACGCATTCCACCGAAGCCGAGCAGCTCGCACAGGGAGAAGCCAAATACCCGAACCAGGTGCGCGACTATCTGGCGAGCCTGAAGCGTGTGAATCAATTCCACGAACCCGACGACGCCGCTTTCATCGCGCAGCTTCAACGGGCAGCCGACTGGCTCGCGGAACGCAAGATCATCCGCTCGCGGATCAAGGTCGCGGATTACAGCATCAAGGTTTGATGGAGCACCATGACCACGCCTGAAACCACGATCGTCGACAGCGGCCGGCCCCAGCTTGTCTCGCCACTGTCCGCAAGCCTCGGCTTCTCGGAGGCCATCGCCGATATCGCATCGACTGCGGCAGAGCGGGAACTGACACATCGTCTGCCGTACGATGAGATCGCGAAGCTCAAGGCGCTAGGGGTCGGTGCGCTACGCCTGCCGACCGATGCGGGAGGGCAAGGTTTGTCGTTGACCGAGCTCTTCTTCGTAGCTCGCGATCTTGCTGCGGCCGATTCCAATATAGCCCATGCTTTTCGTAACCATCTGTGGCAAGTCGAAGCCTCGCTTAGACAACGAGACCACCCTTTCCATGCGCATGTCCTCGACCTGACCAGGCAGAACAAGACCGTCGGGCTCAGTTTTACCGACAGCGACGCGGTGGCGGCGGGCGCTCGTCCGAGCCGGGTCCTGAGCAGGCTCGAATGGGACGAAACACGGCATGCCTACATCGGCTCGGGCGAGAAAGTTTATGCGACGGGCAACCTCTACAACGACGCATTCATCGGCGTTGCTGTGGAAAGCCGTGCGGGCCGGACTGTGCAATACGTGCTCGACCGAGGCGAAGGGGTCAGCGATCACGACGACTGGCAGGGATTCGGCCAGCGCCTGACAGGCTCGGGCACGGCGGCCTTTCGCGCCGTGATCGTGCCCGCCACCCATGTTTACCCGCCGGATTCGCCGAAGCCTGAAGAAGCCGCGCCGTGGGGATACACCTTTCATCAGGTCTATCTGACCAACTGCATCGCTGGCGTCGTGCGGCGCATCGTACTGGACGCTGTAGAGGTTCTGCGCGCGCGGGGGCGCAACTTCTATCATGGCGAAGCCGCGCATCCTACCGAAGAGCCTGTACTGCAGTCGTTGCTCGGTCGTATGCGCGCATATGCGGCCAGCACCGAGGCGACTGTAGACCGCGCTGTCGGAGCGCTGCAACGAGCCTGGGACAGCTATGGCACGAGCGACGAATATGAGACTACGCTTGCCGCCACGCTCTCGGCGGCAGAGGCCAAGGTGGTGACCGACGATCTCGCCCCGCAGATCGCCAGTTGGCTGATCGACCTCGGGTCAGGCTCGGTCGTCTCGCGCGTGGGCGCTCTGGACCGGCACTGGCGCAACATCAAGGTCATTGCCTCGCACAATCCGCGGCTTTACAAGGAGCGCCTGCTCGGGCAGAACTTGCTGACTGGGCGTCTTCCGCCCACAGGCGCGTTCTTCTGATCACGAACCACGTCGTACCTGGCTTCAGGTGCGACCCTTGATTGACTCCAACCCGATATTCCGCATTCAGGCGGAAAGGAGACGCCGAACGCGCGGCGCCACCTCTTCCGCAAAGCGCTGCATATCGGCCTCGAAGGGCTGGAACTGCAGCATGAACAGTTCAATTCCCGCGCGGTGAAACTCGGCAATACGGCGCGCGACCGTATCGTAATCGCCAACGAGCCTTGCGGCCGTGCCCCCGTTCGAACCGACGCGTGGCGACTGTGCGAACGTCTGGATCATCACCACGTTCGGATCGATATTGGCTTTCTGCCGATCCCTCAGCGGTTTGTCCAGCTCGGCCAGCGCGAACAGATGTTCGAGGTGAGCCTCTGCCTGCGCCTGTGTTTCGCGTGCGATCACGAACGCCGACAGGCCGAAACGCAAAGCGTCCTGCCCGACGGGGCGCGCGCGAGCGGATACGTCGGCGATCAGGCGTGCGACGTCGTCGTGCGGTTGACCATTGATGAACCACACGTCGCCGTGCGCCGCCACCAGTGCGCGCGCCGGCTCCGACTCACCACCGACGTAGATCCGCGGACGTGCGCGAAACGGATCAGCGGGACGCAACTGATACCCGTCGATGTGGAAGTTATCGCCGCGGTGATTCACCACTTCGCCGCGCAGCAGCGCATCGACGACCGAGATCCATTCGCGGCCGTACACGTAGCGTTCATCATGTTCCGGAAAACCGATGCCGGCGCGTTCGAGCTCCGGACGATTCCACGCGTTCACCAGATTGATCGCAAAACGCCCGCCGCTAATGTGCTCGATTTGCTGAGCCATTTTTGCGAGCACGACCGGGTGATAGAGATAGGGCTTGATGGCCGTAATGATCTCGATGCGCGACGTGAGCGCCGCCAATGCAGCCGATGCCGTCCATGCCTCGAGCTGGTCGAGCGAGGCGTCATGCGGATTGACCGTATGCTGGGCGACGAGCACCGAGTCGTAGCCGAGGCGCTCGGCCTCGAGCACGAGCGTCTTGTTGCGTCCCCAGGAGGCGTCATACGGTTCTGCGGGATCCTGCAGCGCCGCGCGGCTACCATGCACGAGCGCCCAGATGCCGAAGCGCGGAGGTTTGGCTGACATCGCTTTGATCAACGGGAAGATACAGGTGAAGGGACGCCCATGCTACCGCTACCTGTACGCCTCGCCATCCAATTTCTATCGATATGCAATTGCCAGGAAGGCATTAGGACCCTCGTCGCGCAATGCGCGCATACAACAATGCGGACTACCCCGCGCCCCACAAGTCGACTCAACAGTCTATTTTCTGTATCTGCCATTTACAGCATATTTTCTGTATTTGTCGAATACATAATATATACTGTTTCTGTCACTCACAGACTGGTTGATGTTTTCACGACTTCCCGAGGTCACCCGTGGACTATCCCGTTAAAACCCCTCGTCAGTTGCGGCCACTTCTTGTCGGCTTCCGCAAGGCCGCCGGACTCACGCAGTCCCAGGTGGCGAGCCATTTGGGGGTCGCCCAGCAAACCTACGCCCAACTCGAGGCAAAGCCCGAATCCGCGAGCATGGATCGGCTATTCCACGTTTTGAAGTTGCTCAAGGTCGATATCGTTCTGACCCAGGTGTTGAGCTCGGCCAATCCCGAAGGCCACCAATCCGGGCGTCTGCGTATAGCGGGGCCGCCGGTCGCGGCAAAGCAGAGCGTGGCAAAAAAGCGTGCGACTACTACGGCCGCGAAGACAGCGGGGACCCGGAAGGCGGCCGCCACACCGGCGCGCGGTAGCGGGCAAGGCGCGCCGAAGCCGCCCACCCGGAAGCGAGTGGCACCAGTGACTACTGCCCCCAAGAAGCGGGAGGACTGGTAGCAATGGGCCGCCGCTCGCACGCCAAAAGCCTCAACCTCTGGATGAACGGGTTGCCAGTCGGTACCTGGGAGACCACGCGGGACGGAGAGAAACTCACCTACTTCGAAGATTGGATAGCAGACGAACAGGGACGTCCTCTATCGCTCTCGCTGCCTTTTACGGCCGGCAATCAGCCCTATCGGGGCAAGGTGGTCTCGGACTATTTCGATAACCTGCTGCCTGATAGCAGGGCTATCCGCGAGCGCATCGCAGGGCGCTACAAAACTGGCGGCACGTCGCCGTTTGAGTTGCTGGCCAAGCTTGGACGAGACTGCGTAGGCGCTACCCAGATGCTGCCTCCAGACGAAACCCCGGTGAATCTTGAGCAGATCAGCGGGCGCCCCCTCAACGAGGCGGAAATCGCGCGGCTACTGCGGGAAACAACGGCCCCGCCCGTATTGGGCCAGCATGAGCCCATCGATGACCTGCGCCTGTCCATCGCCGGCGCGCAGGAAAAGACTGCGCTTCTGTGGCACGACGACCAGTGGGCCATCCCGGAAGGCAGTACCCCGACCACGCATATCCTGAAGCTACCTCTTGGACTGGTCGGAAACATGCGCGCCGACATGCGCACGTCGGTGGAAAACGAGTGGCTGTGCTCGAAAATCGTCGCAGCGTATGGTTTGCCGATCGCCAGTTGCGACATCGCCACCTTCGAGGACCAGAAAGTGCTCGTCGTCGAGCGATTCGATCGCCGGTACGCGAGCGACGGTTCATGGATCCTGCGGCTTCCCCAGGAGGATATGTGCCAGGCGACCGGGACGTCCGCCGCCGACAAATATGAGTCAGATGGCGGGCCCGGAATCCAGAAGGTCATGGAAGTCCTGGCCGGTTCAGAACGGTCCGCGATCGATCAGCGCCATTTCTTCATGACGCAGATCGTGTTCTGGATGCTCGCCGCCACCGACGGGCACGCGAAGAATTTCAGCATCGCACACCTGAAGTCCAACCGCTATGAGGCCACGCCGATCTATGACGTTCTCTCCGCGCACCCGATCATTGGCAATGGACCGAACCTGCTTCCTGCGCGTCGGGTGAAACTGGCAATGGCGGTGCGTGGCAACAACGCTCACTATCTGATCAACGATATCCGTCGACGCCACTGGATTGCGCAGGGGCAACGAGTCACGCTTGCTCCGGCCGACGTCGAGGAGATGATCACCACCCTAACGGACATGACGGAGGATGTCGTCGCGGAGGTGAAGGCGCTGTTACCCGCCGCGTTTCCAAATGATGTGTCGGACAGGATCTTTGAGGGCCTGCGACAACAAAGCGCGAAGCTCGCCGCCCAGTAGGCCCAGATTCGCCGCCGATGTAGCGAACAAACATATCCCCAAGGAAATGTAATTTGCCGCTCCAGTATTGGGCGGCGAACTTGTGTCCGTGATTTGAGCACGGATGGGGCATGTCGACGCATGCATTGCGCACGCACAGGACCTCAGCATCCCGTGCGACGAAAATGCAATCAAAAGTCAGCATCAAGCAGTGCTGGCGCCTATCGCGATCGGCGTCGGGCCGCCGGCCTTCGGCGTGGAATCACGACGGAGTTTCGTCACGGATCTCGCGTTCAACTACATGAATGCGGGATCGAGTCGGGCTGTGTCAAAGCGTCGCGGGCGGTCGAAAAAAAAGCCATACATTGCCCACATTCGCGATGTTTCATCCAGCCGTCAGTTCGCGGCCATCTTGGCGCCACTCTAGCTTTGTATGATCAGCACAAGCGAGTGCCGAACAGCAAACGGCATCCGCATTCCATCGATCCATGGTTCAGCGGAGAATCAGATTCATGAGCAAAGAGTCTCAACAGCCCGACGCCAGCGAAGACGATGCCGAGTCGGTGCTTGAACGCCCAACGCGTCGATCGTTCCTGGCCCGCGTAGGTGCTGCCGGGGTAGCAATCGGCGCCGGACAACTTCACTCAGTTGCACTCGCGGATTCCGATGACACTAGTCTCGAAGCATCAGCAGCGTCGACCGCGAACAGCGCCAATGTGCATGTTCAACTGAATGTCAACGGTACGAACTACAACTTGGATATCGATCCTCGTACAACCCTGCTTGACTGCGTGCGAGAGCATCTACATTTGACCGGCACCAAGAAGGGTTGCGATCACGGTCAGTGCGGTGCGTGCACGGTTCATGTCGATGGCAGGCGAGTGAACTCGTGCCTGAGCCTTGCCGCCACCCACGAGGGAGAAGCGATCACAACCATTGAAGGCATCGGCAAACCCGGCGCCCTTCATCCGATGCAGGCGGCCTTCGTCGAACATGACGGCTTCCAGTGCGGGTACTGCACGTCAGGGCAGATCATGTCCGCCGTCGCGCTTCTCAAGGAGCCATACGGACACAGCGACGACGATGTCAAGGAAGCGATGAGCGGAAATATCTGCCGCTGCGGTGCCTATTCGAACATCGTGGCCGCCATCCAGCAGATTCGTCGCAAAGTTTAAGCGGAGTGCGCACATGGAACCCTTTCAGCTCAAACGCGTCGCCAATGTTAGCCAGGCGATCGACTTCGCGAAAACTGCCGCTAACGGTCAACCAAACGGCGCGTCGATCCGTTTCCTCGCGGGCGGGACGACGCTGCTCGATCTCATGAAGCTTGACGTCGAGCGTCCCACCCATGTGATCGACATCCATCGCCTGCCGCTCGATCAGGTCGAGGCAATCGCCGGCGGTGGTGTCACGATAGGCGCAACGGTCCGCAATGCCGACCTCGCGAATCACCCGTTGATCAAGACGCACTACCCGGTCTTGTCTCAAGCGTTGCTATCCGGCGCATCGGCCCAACTGCGCAATATGGCGACGACCGGGGGCAATCTCTTGCAACGCACGCGCTGTGTCTACTTCCGCGACACCGTCATGCCATGCAACAAACGCGAACCTGGCACGGGCTGTTCCGCGATTGACGGGTACAACCGAAACCTGGCCATCCTGGGGACTAGCGAGCATTGCATCGCGACCAACCCGTCGGACATGAGCGTCGCGATGACCGCACTCGAGGCCACGATCCACGTCGAAAGCGCGCAGGGCAAGCGGGACATCGCCATTGACGACTTCTTCCTGTTGCCCGGCAGCACGCCCGAACGCGAAACCACCCTCAAGCCCGGCGAGCTCATTACCCACGTGACGCTTCCCGCGCTGGTGCCCGCCAATCGCAGCGTCTATCTCAAGCTGCGCGACCGCGCGTCGTACGAATTCGCATTGGCCTCCGCAGCGGTCGTCATGAGGGTCTCATCGGACAAGATCGATCACATCCGGATTGCACTAGGCGGCGTCGGCGTCAAGCCGTGGCGCTCAAAAGAGGCAGAAGCCCAACTGCTCGGACGAACGCCAGACGCCACGACTTTCCGAGCGGCGGCCGAAGCAGCGCTGCAGGCGGCGCACATACAGAGCCAAAACGGCTTCAAGGTCGAACTCGCAAAGCGCTGCATCCAGCACGCACTCACACTTGCCACACAAACTGCCTGATGCAACGGTCGTGACGCGGAGAGAATATGCAATTAGCTAGCAATAAAACGCAACCGATCATCGGCGGCGACTTTACTCGAATCGACGGGCCGCTCAAAGTCAGTGGCACCGCAACCTATACCTCGGATGTCAACTTGCCAGGGACGCTTTACGCCGTTCCCGTTTGCGCGACGATCGCCAAGGGGCGCATCACCCATCTGGACACCGCCGCGGCAGCAGGCATGCCGGGGGTCCGGGCCGTCTTCACACGCGAGAACATCGGCAAGTTCTATCGCGTCGGTTTTGCGACTGATACGAAAATCGACGAAAAGCGCCCGCCATTCGACGATGACAACATCTACTACTATGGCCAATACATCGGCCTGGTGGTAGCCGATACGTTCGAACAGGCAAGCGCAGCATCGCGAGCGGTGAAGGTGGCGTATTCGTCGAGCCGACCCGATGTCCGCATCGAAATGTCGGCAGAGCAGGCCCCGAGCGTCGACACGCAGCGAGGCGACGTGGATACCGCGTTCGCGGCTGCCCCTGATGCGCAAAAGCTGGACCGGACCTACACGACGCCGATTGAAACGCACAACCCTATCGAATTGCATGCGACGGTGGCCGTGTTCGATGGTATGAGCTACACCTTCTACGAAACGTCCCAGTCGATCGTCAACCAGCGCCTTGTCATGGCGCAGATGCTCGGTGTGTCGCAGGACCAGGTGCGCGTGATCACGAAATACCTGGGGTCCGGATTTGGCGGCAAGCTGTTTCCGTGGTCACACTCTTTGCTGGCTGCCGCCGCGGCCCGCAATCTGATGCGGCCGGTCAAGCTGGTGGTAACCCGTGCGATGATGTTCCACAACGTCGGTCACCGCACCAACACGCAGCAACGCGTGCGCCTGTCGGCGACGCCCGAGGGACGTTTCACATCGCTCCAGCAAGACTACGTCTACCAGGCCGCACGCAAGGAAACGCGTAAGGAGAACTGTGGCGAGACAACGGGCTATCTCTACAGCTCACCTAACCTGCGCGCGACCGCGGCGTACGCACGCCGGGATATCGCACCTAGTACGTCCATGCGGGGCCCTGGTGCCGTTCCCGGCCTGTTCGCCATCGAGTCCGCTGTCGACGAACTCGCCATCAAGCTCAATATCGATCCCGTCCGCTTGCGTCTGATCAACGAGCCCGCGATTGACGAAGGCTTGAAGGTGCCCTTCTCTTCGCGGCATCTCAAGGAGTGCCTGACGCTCGGCGCCGAGAAATTCGGTTGGGCGCAGCGCACGGCGGCGGTCGGGTCCATGCGTCGCGACGGCATGGTGGTGGGCTGGGGGGTTGCAGCGGGGTCGTGGGCCGCGAGGCGCCTCGCAGCGGAAATCATCGTCGAGCTTCACGCCGATGCGACAGCGCGCGTGTCGACAGCTACCCAGGATATCGGCACTGGAACCTACACGGTACTGGCTCAGATTGTCGCCAATGTGACCGGCATCCCGCTCGAGCGGATTTCCGTGGTACTCGGTGACACACGCTTGCCACCCGGACCGATGTCCGGCGGCTCAATGGCGACCGCATCGCTGGTTCCGGCAGCGACGCAGGCGGCGCAAGCAGCGGTCCAACAACTTCTGGTCGCCTCGGCCCAGGCGGACAATTCGCCGTTCAAGGGCCAACCGACCACTGAGCTTGCGTTCGACCGCGGCATGGTCTACCGGAAAGGGACCGCGCCGGGCGCGGGCGTACCGTTCGAGCGGATCCTCGCACCAGCACAGATCAATATGGTGGTCGGAAGGGGCCGGTCCGGCGCGAGTCAGGACGATCCCGACGCAGCCAAAGTGTCGATTCACTCGTACTGCGCGCATTTCATCGAGGTGACCTGGCAGCCGCAGACAGCACGATTGCGAGTCAACCGCGTAGTGAGCCTGATTGACGGCGGTAAGATCATCAATGCGCGCACAGCCCTGAACCAGATCGAAGGGGCTGTCGTGATGGGCGTCGGCATGGCGCTGTTTGAAGAAACGCACTACGACCCGCGCACCGGGGCCCCGATCAACCGCAACCTCGCCGACTATGTCATGACCACGCATGCGGATGCGCCGAAGATCGACGTGACTTTCCTCGACTATCCGGATCTCGCGTTGAATCCGCTCGGCGCACGCGGGGTCGGCGAAATCGGCATGGCGGGGATAGCCCCCGCCATTACAAACGCCGTGTATCACGCAACGGGTGTACGGGTGCGCAATCTTCCGGTTCGGATCGAGGACCTGCTAGCCACTCAGGCCCTCGCGTAAGCGGGGGTGCCCAACAAGCTGGATCGAATGATCAATCTCCACTGCTGGCCGGCTCCGCTCTTAGGTGAACATTCGGCGAATTCCAACCTCGACGGGAAAGAATGTCGGCGATCTAAAACAGTCTGGGTGTACCGGCCCAGACAACGACCGACTCGATGTGGGCGGTATTTACCCAGCTATGCGGCACCGTCGATTCGTAATGCGCGCTATCTCCCGCGCGCAATACAAATGTCTTGCCCTCCAGCGTCAGCGATACCTGACCGGCGATCACGTACATGAACTCCTCGCCAGCATGCGTTGTCACTTCGGAGCGCTCTTGCCCGGGCGGCATCCTCACGAGAATGGCCTCAAGATGACGGCCTCCGGTCAGGTTCGTGAGTCTGGCAAACAGGTTCGCCGAATCCGCAAAGCCAAAAAACGTCAACTGCTCCGCGCGGCACACCGAACGTTCTTCACTGGGCGTGTCGAGGAAATACTGCACGGCCACTCCGAGTGATCTAGCGATACCCGCCAGCGATGTAAGGGAGGGGCTTGCCAGGCCTCGTTCGACTTGCGACAGGAATGGCTTCGAAATGCCGGCCGCAGTGGCCGTATCATCGAGCGTGCGCTTTAGCCGCTGCCGCAGCCCGCGTATCTTGCTACCCAGCGCAAGAGGTGAATCGCTATTGTCAGTTTTAGTGAGGTCAGTTTTAGTGAGCATGGCACGCCGAAATTAGCCATTCTTAACGGTTGTAACAACTTAATAATGCTACCGATGCGCTCGGCAAGATGAGCGATGTCGTACCCTCGCATCTGTCGCGGGGTGCCTGCTAGCGACGAAGTCCGGGCTCTGACCGACTACATCAGCGGCGGACAACAACTCAACCGTGGGCCACCCATGGAATAGTGCGCCGCCCTCTCTCCAGCTGTTGCTCGGTCCTCGGAATGGCCAAGATCGTTTAGCCGACTGTAATCCGCTCGGCCTTTTTCATTTGAGTCGGTTCTTCAGCGGAGCCCCGCATCAGCTCAGTCAATCTGCGGCTATTCTGATCAATTGTTATTGTCAGGCTTGACGTTGCGTCGCACTTTGCAAAAATTTTTTGCGCCAAATCCTTGATTCAACTTCCGAGCGGCATGCTGTAGGAAAACGAAAGGTTGTTCACATCCAATCACATTGACCTCCACGCCTTCTCATGCGCGAACTGGAATCCCCCGAACGCAGCACGCAACACGGATGATCAGCATCGCGGGGAACTGCCTACCCGATAGCGACACCCCAAGCTTACTAGTGGTAGTCTTGAAGTCGACTACCATCATGCCGAGCCGGAGCAATATGAATAAACAGTGGACCGTGACAGATATTCCGCCGCAGATCGGCAAGCGAGTTCTCATCACCGGTGCGAACAGCGGTATTGGCTACCATGCTGCATTGACTCTGGCGCGCAAAGGCGCGCAAGTCATACTTGCGTGCCGCGATAAACAACGCGGAGAAGAGGCCTTAGCCCGTCTGAACGCCGCCGCACCCGACGCTCGTGCTGAACTGGCGATTCTCGATCTCGCATCCCTCGCGTCCGTAGCACAGTTCGCACAGAGGGAACTCGCCGGGCAACGCCCCATTCACATTCTGGTCAACAACGCTGGCGTCATGGCGCCACCGAAACGGTGCGAAACTGCCGACGGCTTCGAACTGCAGTTTGGCACCAACGTACTCGGCCATTTCGCGTTGACTGCGCTCCTTATGCCCGCTCTCAAACTAGCGGCGACTGGATCGCCTGAGCGACCACGCATCGTCACGATTGCTTCCATCGCGCACAAGCAAGGACAGATCGATTTCAACGACCTCCAATCCACAAAGACGTATTCGCCGATGCAGTCCTATCGGCAGTCAAAGCTCGCGGATCTTATGTTTGCGTTCGAGCTCGACCGGCGTTTGCGCGCTGCCAACTCCCGTGTCATGTCGGTTGCCGCTCACCCCGGCGTCGCAAACACCAATCTGTTTCGGGGCGGTGACCGCTCCGCGATTTCAAGAGCTGCCCGCGAGCTCCTTAGTCATTTCATCGGTGCCGCGCTGAACACCGATTACGCAGGCGCCCTGCCGACCCTTTACGCTGCTACTTCGCGTGACGTCAGTGACGGTGGCTACTATGGTCCGCAAGGCTTTCTGGAGGCACGCGGAAGCAGGATTGGCGAGGCGAGTGTCGCCAGACAGGCAAAGGACACTTCGAATGCCGCCCGTTTGTGGCAGGTGTGCGAGGAGCTCACTCAGGTACGCTTGCGCCCATAGTGCGAGCCGGCCAAACCCTGAAGCGAGGATCAGGAACGGGCTTCTTCCTGATCGTTGCCATGCTTATCGTCGCTTGCCGTACAGGCTGACCGGCGCATACGGATAAGGCTTGGCCTCACCCACGAACTCCAGGTAATCGGCGCGCACGCCGGGGTAGCCGATCATCTTCCACGCGGCCACGTCTTCGTTGCCGCCGTACGATGGGTCGAAGAAGTAGCCTTCATTGACGTTGACCAGCAGGAACGATTCAAAGAACATTTTCAGCTTGAAACCGTCAACCTTCAGCTTGCCCGGCTCGATCCGCATCGAGAAATCGGTCTGTTGCGCATGCGCCAGCTCAGTGAACGTTTTGCCGCCGAAATGTTCCCGGCAGTACGCGTCGATTGTGCGAATGCCGAGCCGGTACTGTCCCTTCGGCGTCAGCTTCGACTGATAGCCGAACTCTGCCTCGGCAGGCAGGAATGGGGCCTGCATTTACCAACGCGTCGCTTCGCCGTAAGGCGTTTGCATCTGAAAAATCAGGCAATCTTGAACACGTCGACAAAACCGTGCAGGTTACGGGATTGCTCGTTGAGCGCCTGAGCAGCGGCCGTCGCCTGCTCGACGAGCGCCGCGTTTTGCTGCGTGATGGAATCCATCTGGCTGACGGCGGTATCAACCTGTTCGATGCCGGAACGCTGCTCTTCCGCAGCGGCTGCGATCTCATTGACAATATCGGTGACCTGACGCACGGCATGCAAGACTTCCTGCATCGTCTTGCCCGCGTCCGCGACGAGTTCGGTGCCGACCGTCACGGTCTGTACCGATTCGGCGATCAGATACTTGATCTCTTTCGCCGCCGACGAAGAGCGTTGCGCGAGACTGCGCACTTCCGAGGCGACTACCGCGAAGCCGCGTCCCTGCTCGCCAGCGCGCGCGGCTTCAACGGCCGCGTTCAGCGCAAGAATATTGGTCTGAAAAGCAATGCCTTCGATAATCCCAGTGATATCGGCGATCTTGCGGGAGCTCGCGTCGATGCTGCCCATGGTGCCGACCACACGCTCGACCACCTCGTTGCCGCGTGTGGCGACCAGCGAGGCGCTGTCGGCGAGCGAACTCGCCGTGCGCGCGCTGTCCGCGTTCTGCTTCACCGTGGCCGTCAATTCGCTCATGCTAGCTGCGGTTTCCTCGAGCGATGCCGCCTGCTCTTCGGTGCGTGAAGACAAGTCCATCGTGCCCGAAGCGATTTGCGCCGTTGCGCTCGCAATTGATTCGCTACTGCCGCGCACGGCTCGCACGGTCCTGGCGAGACTCGTCTGCATCTTCTCCACGCCGCGCAGCAGCGTGCCCATTTCATCTTCCTTGGCGATTTCGACGCAACGGTTCAAATCGCCTTCCGCGATCGCATCGAAATGCTCGAGCGCCTGGGTCAGCGGACTCATGATCGCGCGGCGCAGTGCCGCCCAACTCAGACCGGCGGCCACGACGCCGACCACGATCATCAGAATCGACAGCGTAACGAACGTGTGAAAGCTCGACTCCGCCGCCTCGTAATTCTTCTTTGCGTTGGTGTATAGCGCGAGTTTGACCTTCTGGTTCGCAATGTTCATGTCGTTGTAGAGATCGCCCAACTGCGTCATCGTGATCTTGTCGGCCAGGGCGTGATCATTTCCCTTGATCGCATCGATGAATGCGGAAATACCACCTCGCATGGCTTTCCGGCGCTCGCTCGCATTGCCGATCAAGCTCGCCTCGTCGGCTTCGTGCGGCTGCTCGACGAACTTCTGCCACCACGTCTCCGACTCGTCGAAATAGCCGCCGGCACGTTCGATCAGTCCGGCAGTCTTCGGATCGTCCGGATGCAATGCGACGCGATCCAGCACGAGGCGAGTACGCGCAATATAAATTTCCGCGTTACCGATGTTCGTCGCTGCGGTCAGCTTGTTCTCGTAAGTATCCTGGTTCGCGCGATTGGCCCGGCTGGTACCGAACAAACCCAGAACACCGATCGCCACCATCAAGACAGCTAGAAACCCCATCGTCAACGCAATACGCACTTGCAGCGACATAGCTGCTTTCCCAGTTTTCATTTCTCTTCTCCGAAGACGCCACTGTGCGAATCACAGTCGTTCATCCCTGTTTACGGCAAGCACTGAACCAGATTTAGAGACGACTGAACTCGTTTGCATAATTTCGAGTGCTAACTTGTCGATTGACAAGTAGCCTCATTGTTAATACGTCAGGATAACTGAATTAATATGGACGACGCGCCGACTTTGAACTGACGCGTCGCCTTCTCACGGATGGCTCGGATGCAAAGAGTGAAGGTGAATTGGTCAGAGTTGCGGAGACAAATGAACTGATGGGTGATATTGCGCAGGAAGAGTGCGGATGAATTGTTCGATAGACGGCATTTTGATTGGGAGGTCGTGCCCTCTGCGCGCCGAATTGATGCATTGCATTCGCAAAAGCCGGTTCAATCCTTTCGAATCTGATCCCCAAGGATGCCGCTGCGTCGGTCGTATGCAATGCGACCCTGTTCGTTCGTTAAGACATCCTACCTAGATGAACATTCGATCCGCTCACTTACCTACACTCGAACTTTCAAATCGAAGGTCCCGACAAGCTGGAAAACTGGGTGCGAAGTTTATCTGCAATTCCGTGTATATAGTTCATGTGCATTTAACCTGGTCTTAACTTGTATTTATCAATGAACGCGGTCCCAGGTCGCGAGTTTTCGTGGCGCTGGTTAACCCGCCTATACCTCTGTATAGGTAGGTTACGCTAACGCGGCATCGGTATATCCCACCGTAGAGTAGATTCGTGCACCGGCAAAACCTACTCTTCTCTCATTCCGACAGAACCAGCGGGCGCGCAAGCTCGCATGCGGCAGGAGAACCGAATGACTCTTGAATTTTTAAGCCATCAAGTCATTTTCGACCAGGCTGTCCAGCATCTGTTCCAGCAGCGCCAAGCAGCGCTCTTGCCGCGCGGCGGCGGCGCATATCGCGGTTACTGCGGCGGCTGTCCAATCGGCAACTTCATCAAGCCACGCGACTACCTGACAGTGATGGAAGGGGTTCCCATTCACTATGTCAGCAGACAAAAGCATGAAGTGCCCACTTATATGGACGTGGGTGTCGCTGCGCTGAGAAGAGCGCTACTGCGTTCGAAAATCAACGTATACGACCCGCAGACGGTCAGCCTGCTGAGCTGCCTGCAAAACGTACATGACGTGTTCGGCGTCTGGGAATGGGGCGACAGGCTGCAATCGATCGCGCATCAATTCGGCCTTAACGCAGACCAGCTGACGAACGCTGCGTGAGGAAGGCCCGGGCTCGAGCACACGGCGTGCAGTGCCGCTATGATTGCGACTGCAGTTCCTTGCCAACCCGCTGGAGTACGTTATGCCGGAAGTCGTTGTTTACGCAGTAGCAGGGCGCTCACCTGAGCAAAAGAAAGCGCTGATGACGGGGATCACCAAAGTTGTGGTTGACAGCCTCGGTGTCGCCGCTGAACAGGTTGTCGTGCAGATCGTGGAGTCTCCATCAGACTCCAAGTCAAGAGGCGGCATTCCGTTCAGCGAGCGTCAGCGCACTTCCTGAACCCGCATAATCCGCATCATGACCGGCCGGTGTGCGGTGACGCCGCCGACCGGGCGCGGACGTAATCCACCGACGAGCTCAGGTTGCAACCGCCGCAGTCGTATCCACGAATAGCGCGTACAGTGACTGCCCGGCCGCCATGAACAGCCGGTTGTGCGCCGCGCCGCCGAAGCAGACGTTCGCGCAGCGTTCGGGCAGAGCAATGCGCCCAATCGCGTTGCCGTCCGGCGCGAATACCATCACACCGTTCAGTCCCGGTCCGGTGCCCCAACCGGCCCATAGGTTACCGTCCATGTCGCAACGCAAACCGTCTGGCGCGCCGTTCTCGCCCGCATCGACGAATACGCGTCCGCGCACGAGGCGCCGACCCTCCTCGACATCGTACACACGGATGCGCCGCGGCTTCGAGCCCGATTCGACGATGTAGAGGCGGCGTTCGTCGGGCGAGAAGCAGATGCCGTTCGGATTGACGATGTCGTCGGCGACCACCTCCGCCCGGCCGGTGGCCGGGTCGAGGCGATAGACGTTGGTCGGCAGCTCGGGCTCACCTTTGACACCCTCGTAGTTGTTGGAGATGCCGAACGGCGGATCCGTGAACCAGATGCTGTCGTCGCTCTTCACGACCACATCGTTCGGCGAATTCAGCCGCTTGCCGTCGAAGCGGTCGAGCAACAAGGTCAGCGTGCCGTTGTACTCGGTGCGCGTCACGCGTCGGTTGCCGTGCTCGCAGGTGATGAGCCGCCCCTGGCGGTCCCGTGTATTGCCGTTCGCGTACCCCGAAGCCCTGCGAAATACCGACGTCGCGCCAGATTCCTCGTCCCACCGCATGATGCGGTTGTTCGGAATATCGCTCCACAGCAGGAAGCGGCCGTCGCCAAACCACACCGGTCCTTCGCCGAAGCGCATGCCAGTCGCAAGCCGCTCGACCGCCGCGTTCGTGATCCGGTATTTCAGGAAGCGCGGATCGAGCACTTCCACTGCGGGATCGGGATAGGTTTCACTTTGTTGCCACATAGTGCTGGCTCTTGAGTCAACGGGGCTGCTTGATGAACGCTTCGAATGCCGTAGCGTAGTCCGGATGCCAGCGCGACAACGCGGGCCGGTTCTCGACGATATCGCCTGCGGCCCATAGGATGCGCAGTTCATCGAGTGAACGCGGCACGTCGTTGTCGGGACACAGTATGTAGAAGTCGCCGGCGTCGAGACGCTCGAACATGAAATCGACGGTCTGCTCGGGCGTCCATGCGGCGGCGGGCTTTTCCACGCGGCCGTTGCGTGTCAGTTCCGTGAACACGAAGCCAGGAATCAGCAGATGAGCGCTAATCCGGCAGTCGGCGGTGTTGCGCAGTTCGTGCTGCAGCGCTTCGGTGAACGCTTTCAGACCGGCCTTCGCAACGTTGTACGCGGGGTCCCCTGGCGGCGTCGTGATGCCTTGCTTCGAACCGGTGTTGATCACAAGTCCCGGACGACCGCGCTTGATCATGTCCGGCACGAAAATCTGCGTACCGTGGATCACGCCCCACAGGTTGACACCCAGCACGCGCTCCCAGTTCCCAGTCGGACCGAACATCCCACTACCGGGCTGAATGCCGGCATTGTTCATCAGCACGTCGGTTCCGCCGAAGCGTTCGACGACGGTTGCGTGCAGGCGGCGAACATCGTCGGCGACGCTGACGTCGGTCTCGACCGCAAAGACGTCTTGTGTGCCGCTTGGGGTCAGCGCGGCGATTTCCTCCACCGCCTGCGCGACGCGGTCGGCGCCGAGGTCGGCGATGCAGACGCGCAACCCAAGCTGCGCAAAGCGTTTGGCAGCAGCCAGGCCGATGCCGGCGGCGCCACCGGTGATCACGGCGACGGCGCCGGGGGTCAGGGCAGAATGAGTCATGAGAATCCTCGTTGATGCCGGAATCGCGGCGCCTACAAGCGACTTACGATCCCGATCCGTTGGAACAGTGAGTCGGCGATCCTAGCATGACCGTTTCTTTCGTGACCGGCCGGGCTCCCAATGACGAGCGGTCCTAAGCATGTTGCGCTATTGCCGCGCGAAGCGGCCAGTCGAGCGTCAGGTCGCCATCGCGGGCAATTTGAGCAAGTCCAGGAAAGCACGGGCGACGGGTATGAGCGGTTCTCCCGCGCTTCCCTTAAAAACGGCCGCGAGTTCCCAGCAGGGCTCCTCGGCCTCGCGCAGACGCGCCGTTGCGACCGGTGCGCCGTGCGTATTGCTGCCCCTCGCGGCAACCACGGATTCGGGCACCATGCTGATCGCAAGCCCCTGTGCGGCCAGTTCAAGCAACATCGGCATGTCGTTGACCTCGAAGCTGGTCCGGCGCTGCAGCCCTGCCGCCGCAAAGCTTCGATCGACGAGCCGCCGCACGCTCCACTCCGGGCGCAGGTCGGCGAATGTTTCGTCGACGAGATCGGCCAGCTCCAGCCCGCTGGCGCCCGCAAGTCGATGATACGTCGCGCAGACGACAACCATTCCTTCGCATGCGAACATGTGCGATCCGAGATCGTCGAGCGGCGTATCCGGCGGCTGCGTGAACGCGAGGTCGAGGCGCCCTTCCCTCACATCGTCGATCAACGCACGCGAGCCGTCCAGTATCAATTCGATATCGATCCCACCGAACGCGGCCCGAAACTGTCCTAGAGAAGCCGGCAGGTCGACGAAAGGCGCGAGACCGTGAATCGCACCGATACTCAGCCGGCCGCGTGCGAGCCCATGAACCTGCGTGACGGCGTGCCGCGCGTCGCGGGCGGCAGCCAGTACCCGCTGCGCCTCTGCGAACAGCACTTCGCCGGCAGGCGTCAAGGCGACTCGCCTCGTGCTGCGATTGAACAACGGTCCGCCCAGGTCTTCTTCCAGCGAGCGGATCGACGCAGACAATCCGGACTGCACAAGGTTGAGGCGCCGCGCCGCGCGCGTGAAATGTCGCTCTTCCGCGACCGCCACGAAATGTTCGAGTTGCTTCAAATCCACGTTGGCACTCTTTCTGCAGAGACGATTAATCACGGAAACCGCTTAATTGGATCACATCTTTCTATTGGAATGGTAATTCAATCTCCGTTATCGTCGCATGTCTGGACACGTGAAACGCCGCGCACGAAATGCGGGCGCAATGGGACTTAACGACCGCACGCCAGTTGCGAATCCTCACAGCATATAGGGAGATTGCTTCATCATGGACTACCGTCAACTTGGCCGTTCGGGCCTCAAGGTGTCGACCGTCACGCTGGGCACGATGACGATGGGCGGCAAAGGCAAATTCGCCAGCGTCGGCGAGGTCGGCCTCGACGATGCGCGCCGGCAGATCGACATGTGCATCGACGCGGGCGTCAACCTGATCGATACCGCAGACGTCTATTCGAACGGTGCGTCGGAGGAAATCGTCGGCCAGGCGCTCGGCGGCAAGCGCAAAGGCGGCGTGCTGATTGCGACGAAAGCCCGCTTTCCCATGGGTGACGGCCCGAACGACCGGGGTCTGTCGCGGCATCATTTGATAGAAGCCTGCGAGGCGAGCCTGCGCCGTCTCAAGACCGATGTAATCGACCTCTACCAGGTGCACGAATGGGACGGACTCACGCCGCTCGAAGAAACGCTTGAAGCGCTCGACCTGCTTGTCCGGCATGGCAAGGTCCGGTATGTCGGCTGCTCGAACTACTCGGGCTGGCACCTGATGAAGGCGTTGCATGTGAGCGAACGCGATCGCCTGCCGCGCTTCGTGAGTCAGCAGATTCATTACACGCTCGAAGCACGCGAAGCGGAATACGAACTCGCGCCGATCGCACTCGATCAAGGCCTGGGCATTCTCGTCTGGAGCCCGCTCGCAGGCGGCCTGCTGTCGGGTAAGCACCGCCGCGACGCGACGCCCGAGGGCACGCGCCAGCTCGCCGGCTGGACGGAGCCGCCGATCCGCGACGCCGAACGACTGTGGTCGATCGTCGATACGCTTGTTGAAATCGCCGGCGAGCAGAATGTCTCGGCTGCGCAGGTCGCGCTCGCATGGACGCTCGGGCGCCCCGCCGTCACGTCGGTCATCATCGGCGGACGCAACGAGAAACAGTTGCTCGACAACCTCGGCGCGGCCAACCTCAGGCTGAGCGCCGAACAGCGCGAGCGGCTCGACAAGGTGAGCGCGCCGCCCCTGCTCTATCCGTACTGGCATCAGGTGCAGACCGCGCACGATCGTCTTTCAGTTGCGGACCTGTCGCTGCTGGAGCCCCATCTCAAGGCGTAGACGCGCATCCATTCCCCATCTCATGGCGGTGGTCGGCATGCTGGCGGGAGGCTGCCTCAGTGACAGCCTCCTGAAAAAGGGTAATTCGGTAACGGTCGCGCGCAAGTTGCCGGTGATCGTCGGCCTCGTGTTGACCGCCACGATCGTTCGGCAATCTGTCCGGTATTACTACGCCCGTCGTTTTCGGCATGATCCTGCAGCGCACGCACAACTTCCACTATGCGATGTGATACGTCTCGATCGTCGCCGTTCTGGGCATCCTTTCGTAAATCTTCCTCGTCGGCAAAATCGAAATGATCGTGCCGCCGAAGAAGCGGAAACCTAACGCGTACGGGGTTACGCAGTCGAGCTAGGCTCAAACAGGCTGGCTTACGCTAGCCGCGCCAAAGAAACGCAAACGCCGCCTTATGTGATGGCGCCAATCTGCCAGGGCACGAATTCATTCTGGCCGTATCCGTGAATCTCGCTTTTCGACGCCTGGCCCGACGCGGTCGCAAGCATGAGTTGGAAGATCTCCTCACCGAGTTCGTCGACCGTTCGTTCGCCGTCGAGGATCGACCCGCAATTCAGGTCGATGTCCTCTTCCTGACGTTGCCACAAAGCAGTGTTGGTACCCAGTTTCAACGAGGGCGACGGCGCGCAACCATAGGCGGAGCCGCGGCCGGTCGTAAAGCAGATCAGGTTTGCGCCGCCCGCGACCTGCCCGGTCGCCGAAACCGGATCGTAGCCCGGCGTATCCATGAAAACGAGACCGCGGGCACGCACCAGTTCGGCGTACCGGTACACGTCGACGAGATTGGTCGTACCGCCTTTCGCTACGGCGCCAAGCGACTTTTCGAGAATCGTTGTCAGCCCACCGGCCTTGTTCCCGGCCGATGGATTGTTGTTCAGATCGGCATTCATGCGCGCGCAGTATGCTTCCCACCAGTGGATCCGTTCGATGAGCTTTTCGCCGACTTCACGTGACACGGCCCGGCGCGTCAATAGATGTTCGGCGCCGTAGACCTCGGGGGTTTCGGAGAGAATCGCCGTTCCACCGTGCGAGACCAGGCGATCGACTGCCGCGCCGAGTGCCGGATTTGCGGTAATGCCGGAGTAGCCGTCTGAGCCGCCGCATTGCAAGCCGATTACGAGGTGCTTGGCATCCACGGGCTCACGCCGTACCTTGTTCGCTTCCCCGAGCATCGCCTTGACCTGTTCGATGCCCGCCGCCACCGTGCGCGCCGTGCCACCGGTCGCCTGAATGGTCATCGTCTTCAGCGCCGCGCCGGACGTAAGACCCTGGCTTTGCATAAGCCCATCGATCTGATTGGTTTCGCAGCCCAACCCGACTATCAGCACGCCGGCGAAATTAGGATGCCGTGCATAACCACCGAGAGTGCGCCGGATCATTTCCAGCGCTTCGCCTTCGGAATCGATCGCGCAGCCCTGAGCGTGCGTCAGCGCGATCACGCCATCAACGTTTGGATAGTCCGCAAGCGCTTGCGGATGAATATCGCGACGAAAGTAATCTGCGATGGCGCGTGCCGCCGTTGCGGAGCAATTGACCGATGTCAGAATGCCGATGTAGTTACGCGTTGCGACACGTCCGTCGGCGCGTACGATGCCCATGAACCGCGCCGCCGCTGCGACCGTCGACGCCGGCTTCGCATCTGCGCCGAACGCGTAGTCCCGATCGAAATCGCCCATCGCAAGGTTGTGCGTATGGACATGCTCCCCGGCTTCGATGGCACGTGTCGCAAAGCCGATGATCTGGCCGTAGCGCCGCACTGGCGCGCCCGTTTCGATAGCGTGGACGGCAAGCTTATGACCCGCCGGGATCAACCCACGTACGGCAAGACTACCGCGGATGCGCATGCCCGCGACAAGCTGGTGCCGCGCGATGACGACATCGTCATCTGGATGCAGTTGCACGATTGGCTCTACAGTTGCCGAAGGATCGGCCATTGTGTTCTCCGCGTCGAATATCATGACGTTGCCTCCTCGATCTGCGCTGCACGCACGACCTCGCCTGTTACGGCATCAAGGCCGACGAGCGTATTGATCGATGCGCAAGCGCCGCATCGTCCGCCGATGTAATGATGTCCGAGAATGCTCATGTGAATTTCCGGTTAAATCGCGTGCAGCGTATCTGCATGTGCCTAGCGAAGCGTCGCTTCGGCCGAGCCAATCGGCGCTTCGGCTACGCGGCGTGAATGCAAGCCGATGCTCATAAGCAGGAACACGCCGACGACGCCTGCAAACGCCAGGGTGAACATGCCTGCACGAGGGCTATGAAAGAGCGTCTCCACTGCCGTCTTTAATGTGGGCGCGATGAAGCCGCCGAGATTGCCGAGCGCGCCGATCATTGCAATACCGCTCGCTGCCGCGGTACCGCTCAGGTAGGCCGTCGGCAAGGTCCAGAAGAGCGGCTGGACGACTACGAAGCCGACCGTCGCGATACAGAATGCGACGAGCACGGGTCCAATGTGATTGCCGAGGGTAGACAGTGCTATTCCTGCCGCAGCCGCAGCCAGCATGGCGATGGCGAGTTGCCGGTGCTTCCCGCTCGCGTCCGCGTAGCCGGTGATAAAGCGCAGTGCGATGAGTGCGCACAGCCAGGGAATGGCGGTCAGAAAGCCGACCTTCGAGCCGATGGCGGTACCGGTCAGCTCCGAAATCCGCGTCGGCAGATAGAAGATGACGCCATACACGCTCACCTGAATGGCGAAATAAATCGATACAAAGCGAAGCACGTTCCAGTTGCGCAGCGCGGTCAGCGCAGTAGCCGGCCCATGCGCAACCTTGTGCCGGTCTTCCGCTGCTATGGCGTTTTCCAGGGCGTCTTTTTCGGCCGACGTCAGCCACTTCGCGTGGCGCGGTTTGCTCACCAGATAGAAGAACGCGACGATGCCAACAGCCGACGCAGCGAGACCTTCGATGAGAAACATCCATTGCCAGTTATGCAGACCCAGGCGGCCACCCATGACCTCCATCAGATAACCTGATAGCGGGCTGCCCAACACGAGCGCCACTGGCAAGCCAAAGTAGTAGATGCCTAGCGCCTTGCCGCGTTCACGTGCGGGGAACCAGTATGTGGAATAGAGAATGACGCCGGGCGAAAAACCTGCTTCGGCCACGCCCAGAATGAAGCGCAGCGCATAGAACGAGGCCTCGTTGTGCGCAAACATCATGGCCGCCGACGCAAGCCCCCAAGTGACCATGATCCGGCTCAACCAGAGCTTCGCACCCACCCGATGCAGCATCAGATTGCTCGGGATCTCGAACACCGCATAGCCGATGAAAAAGATCCCCGCCCCGAGCGCAAACGCCGCGTTGCCGATGTTCGAATCGACTTGAAGGGCCTGTTTGACAAACCCGACGTTCGAACGGTCAAGCATCGATAGCGCGAACATCAGCGCGAGGAAGGGCGCAAGCCGCAGGCGCGCCTTGCGTACCGCGCTTTCCAACGGGTCTTGCGTAACGTGTTGAGTCTGCATCTCGTCTATCTCCTTGAGGAAGCCGGGTATGCCGGTCTGTTATGGGGGGTTAGAGCCGGTTCATACGTGATCAGAGAGAGGCTGTGTCCAGTAGTCCTCGTGCAGCAAGGTTCGCCATCAGCGCGCGCACGCCGAAGGTCCACGGCTCGATGCGGTCGCTGTGGTTGACCCGGTTGACCAGCGTGCCGAGCTGCCGGCTCGAAATCTTCACGATATCGCCCAGCTTGTGTGTGAAGCCCGCGCCAGCGGCGTCGCGGTCTTCGATTGGTGCAAAAAGCGTTCCGAGGAACAGCAGCGCGCCATCGGGGTATTGATGGGTCGAACTGATCGTCTGCGAAACGAGATCGAGTGGGTCGCGCGTGATCTGGTCCATCGAACTCGTGCCTCGCAAGACAAAACCGTCGCTGCCTTCAACGCGCAAATCGACTGTCGCCCGGCGCACATCGTCGATCGAGAAAGTCTCGTCGAAAAGCCGCAGGAAAGGGCCAATCGCACACGAGCCATTGTTGTCCTTCGCCTTGCCAAGCAGGAGCGCGCTGCGTCCTTCGAAATCGCGCAGATTGACGTCGTTGCCCAGCGTCGCGCCGAGCGCGCGGCCGCGGCTGTCGATCGACAGCACGATTTCCGGCTCCGGATTGTTCCAGACCGAATTCGGATGCAGCCCGATTTCCGTGCCCGTACCCAACGCCGCCAGCACCGGCGCTTTTGTGAAGACTTCCGCGTCAGGGCCGATGCCGACTTCCAGGTATTGGGACCATAGTCCCTGCTCGATCAGTAGCGCCTTCAATTCGCGCGCCTCGGCGGAGTCCGGTCGGATGCTGGTGAGACTATCGCCGACGAGAGACCTGATCTGCTCTCGCACGCGCACCGCGCCTTGCGGGTCGCCCTTTGCCTGCTCCTCGATCACTCGTTCAATCAGGCTCGCCGCAAAGGTCACCCCTGCTGCTTTGATGACCTGCAGATCGCAAGGCGCGAGCAGATGGACGCGCTCCGGATCTTGCACGGTACCGCCCGTTGCATCGGCCGTATTGCCGATGATCGTCTCCAGCTTGCCGATCCAGCGGCCACTCGCGGCTCGCACCGTCGCGACCGGATCTTCCCGCTCCAGCAAGCTGCTGATGGTCGGTGCTGCGTCGGAAATGTCGAACACGCCGTCGGCGCGCAAGACGACTACGGCGGGACCTGCGGGCAATGAATTCGCGGCAGGTACCCAGGCGCGGCCGACAAGCGTGCCGGACAATCCGTCCGACGGAAGCGTGTCAGTTACGCTGAGTGAAAGCGGGGATGTCATGTCTGTCTCCACTGAAGTTTGTCTGGCGCGCGCGGCTTACCGCCAGTTCGCGCGTTGATTCGCCCAGCAGCAACTTTAGGCAGCCGACCGATAAACATCCAATCTCTTATTCAGTACAATCGATTCCATCCGGTTATGAGTTCGTGCGTGTTTACCCCATGTCCAGACAATTTGCGGTGCGTACGTCGAGCGTCCTGGCAAGGCTGCGCTTCAGACATCTTCAACTGCTCGATGCCCTCGGACGCACGCACAACTTGCGCATCGCAGCCGAACAGATGCTTATCACCCAGCCCGCGGCGACAAAAATCCTGAGTGACATCGAATCGATGTTCGGGGCCCAGTTGTTCGAACGGTTACCACGGGAGATGCGCCCAACCGATCTCGGCGTATTGTCCGTGCGCTATGCGACCGCGGCGGTAGCCGATCTGGGCAAGTTCGTGAACGAGTTCAGCACCTTGAGCGATGGCGGCTACGGTCATCTCACCGTCGGCGCTATCTCGGCTTCGGCCGCTCAGGTGGTGACGACCGGCATCAGGGAGATTCGCCGGCAGCGGCCGCAACTAGTCATCAAACTGGTCGAGCAAAGCAGTGACCAACTGGCGGTCTGGCTCGAAGAAAGGAAGCTGGACGTGATGGTCGGCCGTCTGACGGAGCCGCGCCATCAAGTACTGTTCGACTTCGAGGTGCTGTCCGGGGAACCGGTCTGGGTGGTCGTCGGACAGCATCATCCGTTGTTGCAGCGGCGGCGGCTGGAGTTGGCCGATCTTGGCGCGTGGCCATGGATTCTCTATCCGCAAGCAACGGCTATCAGGCAGCTGTTCGACGAAACGTTCGCCGGCGCGGGCATTCCTGCGCCGGTGGGCATGGTGGAAACGCCTTCAATCTTTTCGACACTGGAACTGTTGCAGGCAACCGACATGATTTCGCTGCAGCCACGTGCCGCTGTCGAAAAATATGTAAGCAAGGGTCTGCTCGGACACCTGCCCATTCCCATCACCCGGACCATGACGAGCTACGGTATCGTCACGCGCAAGCACGAATTGCCGTCACAGCCCATGCAGGAATTCATCGCCATTCTACGTTCCGTGGCGGGACGTGTCGGCGATCGGGCGCTGCCAACGCGCGACGGATCGGGCGAGGCAACGTGACGATAGGGATCGGCGAGAGCGGTCCGACGATAGCTTTAGAACGATGTGCCTATCTGGAACTGGAATTTCTGATACTGATCGCCTGCGTGCTTGACGAGCGGAAAACCGAGGCTCAACTTGAGCGGACCGATCGGCGAGATCCAGGCGAGCCCCAGCCCATAGCCGTAGCGCAATCCGTTCGCTCCGATGCTACTGCCTTCGCTGCCCCATACATTGCCGCCGTCGAGGAAGGTAAAGACGCGCAACGTGCGGTCGTAGCCGGATCCCGGCATTGGAACGGTCAGCTCGATATTGCCGACGACCATCTTCGAGCCACCGATGGGATCGTTGGTGGTCGCGTCGCGCGGGCCGAGCGAACTTGGTTCATATCCACGCACTGAACCGATACCGCCCGCATAGTAGTTCTTGAAGATCGGATAGGGCTTGCCGTTCAATCCATTGCCATAGCCGCCCTGAAAGTTCAGGCCAAGCACGAAGCCACGCGCGAATGAATAATAGTATTGCGCCTGGAGGTCTGCCTTGTAGTACGGCGTATCACCCAGCGGCGTGCCGTATTCGGCATTGGCTTGCGTATAGTAGCCCCGGCTTGGGACAAGCGCGCTATCACGGTCGTCACGCGACCATCCCGCCGTCAACGGAACATTGTTGGAGACACGGCCGAATTGCGTGACGCAATCCTTATAGCTCTGAGGCGTATTGGCGTCGATATCCAGACGGTTCTGCTCGAACCCCAGCCCGAAGTACACCATGTCGGCCTCGGAGAAAGGCACGCCGAACTTGAGGTCCGCTCCTGCCGTGATAATTCGGAAGCTCGAGTCGGTCGAATAATACAAGGGCTCAGTCGTGCGGTAATAAACGTCGGTGATGCGCTTGATGCCGTCAATCGTGAAGTACGGATCGACCTGTGTGACCGTCAGCGTACGGTTGGTAGTGGAGGTGTTCACATTCAGTGCGAGGCTCGTGCCCGAGCCGAACACGTTGTCCTGCGATACGCCTGCGGAGATAATGGGCCCCTCGCCCGAGCCATAGCCCAGGCCCAGCGAAATCGAGCCCGTGGGTTTTTCCGTCACCTTGACGTCGATATCGACCTGATCCTGCGTGCTTTCGACCGGCACCGTGGTCACGTCCACATCCGTGAAGTAGCCGAGACGGTTGATCCGGTCTTTCGACAGCGCGAGGCGGTTCGAGTCGAACCACGAGCTCTCCATCTGACGCATTTCGCGGCGCACCACTTCGTCACGCGTACGCGTGTTGCCGACCACGTTGATGCGGCGCACGTAGACGCGGCGGCTCGGGTCCACTTGCAGCGTGAGGCCGACCTTGTGGTTGGCCTGATCGATCTGCGGCTGCGCATTGACGTTGGCGAACGCATAGCCGTATTCGCCGAGCTTGTCGACGATGGCCTTCGTGGTGGCTTGCAGCTTTTCAGCCGAGAAGCGGTCACCCGGTTTGATCTTGATGAGCTTGGCCAGCTCG